>CBDTYC010000069.1:0-10723 GCA_965364495.1 uncultured Yoonia sp.
GCCAACGGCGTTTCAGACAAATCAGCGGCCGAACGTGCCATGACCTTGTTGGACCGTGTTGGCATTTCCGCGCGTGCGTCGCATAGGCCCGCCGCGCTTTCCGGCGGCGAACAACAGCGCGTCGCATTTTGCCGTGCTTTGGCAAACCAGCCGTCACTGCTATTGGCAGATGAACCCACAGGCAATCTTGATCCCGACACGTCGGCCCGCGTTTTCGATGCCTTGATGGGCTTGGTGCGTGACACAGGGTTGGCGGCGGTGATTGCGACACATAACCTTGAACTGGCCGCCCGTATGGACCGTCAGGTCCGGTTGAACGGCGGCGTATTGGAGGACATATGAAAATTTCCGTATCCGAAATCGAGGCGCAGAGCCGTGCAGCGCTTTTGGCCCATGGTGCTGGTGAAATGCAGGCCGCAGCCGTCGCAAGGGCCGTTGCCCGCGCCGAGGCTTTGGGAAATGTCATTTGCGGTCTCTACTATCTTGAAAGCTATTGCACGCAATTGGCATCGGGTCGCGTGAACGGCACTGTTATCCCTATCGTGTCGCGCCCTCGCGCAGGTGCGGTTCTAGCCGATGCCCGGTTCGGGTTTGCGCAACCAGCCTTTGATGCGGGTCTGCCCGAAGCCGTCGCGGCCACGCTGGAAAACGGGGTCGCAACTTTGGCGGTTGCCCATGCACATACCTGCACGTCGCTTGGCTATTTCACCGAACAGATTGCCGCGGCCGGTCTGATCGGGATTGGATTCACAAATGCATCGCCTGTGGTCGCACCACCCGGAGGTAACAAACGGGTTATCGGCACGAACCCGATTGCGATGACAGTTCCGGGTGAAGGCGCACCTGCTATGCATTTCGATTTCTCCACTTCGGCGGTGGCCTTGGGCAAAATCACAATGGCAAAGGCTGCGGGACAGGCAATCCCGCTGGGATGGGCCGTGGACGCAGAGGGTCAGCCTACCACCGATCCGGATGCGGCCTTGAAAGGTGCCTTGGTCAGCGCGGGTGGATACAAAGGCTGGGGCTTTGGTCTGATGGCGGAACTGCTTGCTGCGGGGATGACGGGATCGGTGAATTCGCTTGATGTGGCGGGCCTGAAGGTTGCCGAAGGCAAGCCGCATGATTTGGGCCAATTCTATATCCTGATGGACCCAGGCACATATCATGCTGGTTTTGCGGAGCGTTTCGCAAGGGTGGCAGAGGCTGTGACCGCACAAGAAGGTGCACGCATTCCCGGCGCGGATCGGCACGCCATGACCGAGGTTGATGTGCCGGATGCGCTTTGGGCTTTGGTGCAAAGACTTGCCGCCTGATTTGGATCATGGCGGGGCACCCAAACAATTGCTAAGTTGGACAAAACAGGAAGGCACAGCACCATGCGATATCTAGTTATTCTTGCCGCACTTGGCCTTGCGGCTTGTGTCGAAGAACCGGTCGACGGGCCTACTGCATTTATGGAAAACTGCGCTAGCTGCCACGGTGCGGACGGCACAGGTGGCGGGGACGCCGGCCGCGGTCTGGCGACGGCACCGCCCGACCTTACGATGATTTCCGCACGCAATGGCGGAACGTTCCCCACCGATCAGGTCATGAGCACAATTGACGGCCTTGACCGTGGCGCGCATTTCAGCGCGGCCATGCCAGAGTTCGGGGCAGGCGATCTGGGCGAAACCGTCATCGTCGAGAACGATGGTCTTGGCACCCCTGTGCCGATGAAGTTGTTGATGCTGACCGAATATCTTGAAAGCATCCAGCGGTAACTTGGGTTGACGATTGCGTGAAAACGCCCGTTGCATGGTGCCATGCAACGCCGCGTGGGGTAATTCTGTGAAAAACACACAGGATACTTCCATGCGCTTGCTTCTCTCCACAGTTCTTTCTCTTGCCACCGCGGTTGCCGCCACTGCTGGACCCGTGAGTTTTACAAACGACTGGAAAGAGCAGCGCCTGTCGCTTTTCAGCTCAAACGATTACACCTTTGGGCAAAACCTCGGGCTGGTGTCCCAAGGGTCTGTGTCGATCGCATGGGCGCGCGTGGATCGCAGCGAATGGGGCACCGAAGGCGCGTCTTGGAGTTGGACGGTTGATCAATCCGTGCCGCCGACCGACCTGAGCCTCAAGGGCGGGGACGATCGCAATATCTCGCTTTACTTCGTCTTTGTCCCCGAAAGCCTGGCCCCGGGGCTGGAGGGTGCGAATATCCGCAGCTTGCTTGGCAATGATGACGTGCGCATCGTGCAATATGCTTGGGGTGGTAACCATGCACGCGGTCAAGTCATCCCGTCGCCCTATGGCCCGCAGGGGCAGGGTGTCACAATCGCACTGCGGCAAGCCAGTACTGGTTCATTCAGCGAAAGCGTTGATTTGGCGGCTGATTATGCCCGCGCCTTTGGCGGTGAAAAAGGGGCATTGATCGGCTTGGCGGTGTCGGGTGACAGCGACGATACTGATAGCGTGATCCGTGCGGCACTTGGAAATCTGACCCTGCGCTAGGCGGTTGACCTGCATCAACGCGGCCTCGGGTGCCCGCGTCTACAGTGACATCATCATTGATGATGGAGGACCAGATGCGCACATTTCCTTTTATTCTTTCGTTGGTACTCGGATTGCCCGCAGCAGCACAAGATATCCAGCAAGGCGAGGCAATCTTTGGCTATTATTGTGCCACTTGCCACGGCAATGATGCGACGGGGAACGGGCCGATGTCGCCGTCTATGGTGGTGCGGCCAACAGATTTGACAGCGTTAAGCGCACAAAATGATGGTGTTTTCCCGACAACGCGGGTGGTGATGCGTATTGACGGGCGGGATCCGCTTGTCAGCCATGGCAGTATGATGCCGGTCTACGGTGATTTCTTTGCCGGAACCGATGTTATGACCAAAAGCGAGGCTGGTCAGCCAATACTCACGTCGCAGCCGATTGTTGACCTATTGGCTTATCTCGAGGGACTTCAGCAGCAGTGACGCGAATTGTGTTTCAGGGGAGGTTCCCGCAATTTCAAGGATCAGCTTCCGCTTTACGGCGTCAGTAAATTCTGGCCCGCTTTGGGCAGGCATGACAAACGCGTTTGGCCCGCCAATGATGGTCTGCTCGTAGGCCGCAGGCAGATCAAACCCCATAAAGTCCCCGTTGCGCAAAATGGGCAAGGCATTGATCGTGATGCCATTCGCCACAACCTGATCACGCGCAACGGTAATGGGTGGCCCGTATGTGTTGCCCATACTGTCGCCCGAGAAATCAATGACACGGCGCAAGCCTCTGATGTCGTTTTCCGCGATTTGTGACATGCCATAGAGCAAGGCAGAGCCAATCGCGTTGCGCCCGCTGGCCTGTCTGGGCGGACCTATCAATGCGTCCGCGAAGGCGGTCGCACTTTGCATGTCCGCAATAATCGTCCAGTCAACCACGGTCGCCTGGTTCGTCGCCCATTCCACATAAGTGACTGCAATAGAACCATAAAGCGTGTTCTGGATCGCTGAAACGACTGCTGGGTCGGTAATTGCTATCGCATATGACTGGCGCTGAAATGCCAGCTCATCGGCATCTATTGACCCTGATGCATCCGCTAGCAGAACCAACTCTAGGTCGGTTTCTACACTTTGCGCGGCCAGCGGCGAGGCAAGACAGAGGATGAACATCAACAAGCGCATGCAAGAACAATAGAGCGATTTCCCGTTCTGGAAAGGGGCGCATTCTACACCAGCGAAGAAATGTGCAAGGCTACTGTCTTGGTGGATTGAAAGAAAACCGCGTTCACTTTGAAATTTCTGTCTGTCGATCGCTTGGACGTGTGTCCATCTGTGACGGATCAAAAGATGCATTTGCTTTTGTCTTGTTGCAGCTTTTGGGCAGGCTCATAGTGTTTGAATATCTGCCTCTGACGTCGCGCCCTTCGTGGCTGACAGCGACAAGGAACAAGGAACGAATGCGATGACTTTGCGCCCAATGAATATTGATCCCGGCAAGTGCTTTATCGGCGGCGTTTGGGTTGATCCTGTCGGGCAAGAGGTCTTGCCGCTGTTGAACCCTTCGGACGGGACCACTTTGTGCCAGATCGCCCGAGGGAAGTCTGCGGACATTGATGCAGCTGTTGATGCCGCTCAAGCGTCGCTGGCGGGTACATGGGGCAGGGCCACAGCGGCTGAACGCGGGCGTATCCTGTCGACGGTCGGGCGGGCTGTTCTGACCCATGTTGATGAACTTGCCAAAATAGAGGCAATGGATGTTGGCAAACCGCTGGCCCAAGCCCGCGCTGATGTATTAGCCTTGGCCCGCTATCTGGAATTCTATGGCGGTGCTGCGGACAAGGTCCATGGGGAAACGATCCCCTATATGGACGGTTACACTGTTTACACCCTGCGAGAGCCGCATGGCGTGACGGGGCATATCATTCCGTGGAATTACCCGATGCAGATCATCGGGCGTTCGGTCGGGGCGGCATTGGCTATGGGCAATGCTTGCGTTCTGAAACCAGCCGAAGAGGCTTGCTTGACGGCTTTGGCTTTCGCCGAGATCGCGCATCAGGCCGGATTGCCGCATGGCGCACTAAACGTCGTACCGGGGCTTGGGGCAGAGGCAGGCGCGGCACTCTGCGCGCATCAGGGCGTGCATCACATATCTTTTACGGGCTCTGTCGGGGTCGGCAAGTTGATCCAGGCGACGGCAAGCGAGAACGTTGTTCCCGTCACGCTCGAACTGGGGGGGAAATCACCGCAGGTCGTTTTTGATGACGCAAACATCGCGGCGGCTTTGCCGTTCTTGGTCAACGCGGGCATCCAGAACGCAGGGCAAACTTGTTCGGCATCTTCGCGCATCTTGGTCCAGCACGGGGTCTATGATCAGGTCGTGGCAGCTATGGCCGCGCGCTACAGCGCGTTGCGTGCCGGACCAGCGCTGGACAATCTGGATGTGGGGCCATTGGTTTCACAGCGGCAGAAAGAAATCGTCGAAGGCTTTATCGCCAAGGGCGCAGATCTTACCTGCGCTGCCCGCGGGCAGATCATAGACAGCGCACCAAGTGGCGGAGCATATGTGACGCCTGCGTTATTCGCGGATGTCCCCTGCGATCACACATTGGCACAAGACGAGATATTTGGCCCCGTGCAGGTCATCATCCCTTTCAAGGATGAGGCCGAGGCCATCGCAATCGCCAATGGGACAGCTTTTGGATTGGTCGCGTCTTGCTGGACGGAAAACGGCGCACGCCAGATGCGCATGGCACGCGCCTTGCGTGCAGGGCAGGTGTTTATCAATAACTACGGCGCAGGCGGCGGGGTCGAACTGCCCTTTGGCGGCACTGGCCTGTCAGGTCACGGACGCGAAAAAGGGTTCGAGGCACTTTACGGTTTTTCAACGCTCAAGACGGTTGCGGCTTTGCACGGCTGACAGCCCCAGTTCGCTATGCGCGAAACGACGTCCAATCCGTCGGCATCACCGGTGTCAGCGCCAGCAGTTTCTGGGTGTAAGCGGCTTGCGGGTGGGCAAACAGATTTTCTGATGTGTTGATTTCCTCGATCTGACCATTTCGAAGTACAGCCGTGTCGTCTGCCATTTGCCGAACAACCGCCAGATTGTGACTGATGAACAGAATGGTTAGCCCGAATTTTGACTGCAAATCTTTGAGAAGGTTCAAAATTTCGGCCTGAATGGACACGTCCAGCGCTGACGTCGGCTCATCACAGATCAAAAAGCGGGGCCTTGCGAGAAGGGCACGGGCGACGGCAATGCGCTGCCTTTGCCCGCCGGAAAACTGATGTGGATACTTGTCTATCGCGTCGGGGGCCATGCCAACCAGATCAAGCATTGCAGCGGCCAGTTTTGTCCGCTCTTGTGGGTCTTGGACCAGTCCGTAAAACCACAGCGGCTCTGACAGAATTGCACCAATCCGGTGGCGAGAATTCAGACTGGAATAGGGGTCTTGAAAGACCATCTGTATCAATTGCCGCGACGGATCATGCCGATTACGGGACTTTCCACCGGGAAGCTCGTTGTCACCTAGCCGCATCGTGCCGCTTGACGGTTTGATCAGCCCCGTGATCGCCTTGGCCAAGGTCGATTTGCCTGAACCGCTTTCGCCCACCAACCCCATGATTGAACCCGGTTGGACCTCTAGACTGACATTATCCAGCGCGACATAAGGATCAGGTTTGCGAAAAATAGAGGTGCGCGGACCAGCAAATTTCACACATATGTTTGTCAACGACAGCCCCATGGGCGCATGCTGCTGCCCTTGCAGTAGCCACTGTTCGGCGGCGTTACCAAGCCTGGCACCTGCCGCAGCGTGTTCGTCCTCTGCGGGGACGCGGAACCGTTCAATCCGGCGATCAAGCGGCGGCACAGCATCCATCAGCGCGCGCGTATACGGTCGGGTAGGCGCACCTAGGACTTGTGCGGTCTCTCCGGTTTCGACCACGCGCCCTTGGCGCATGACGGTTACACGGTCTGCAATCTGGGCGATCACGCCGATATCATGCGTAATCAGCATAAAGGCGATCTTGCGCTCTTTGGCCAATCGCCGGATCAGGTCCAGGACTTGCGACTGCACGGCGACGTCCAGCGCCGTAGTGGGTTCGTCCGCGATGATCAGTTCCGGATCAGTGCAAATTGCCAAGGCGATCACGACGCGCTGCCGCATCCCGCCAGAGAACTGGTGTGGATAGGCCTTGATACGCTTGGCCGCGTCCTTGATCCCTATTTCTTCCAACAGATCGACGGCGCGTTTGTGTGCGGCGCCGTAGCTGACATCAGAGTGGGCCTGAATCGTCTCGATCAGTTGATCTTCGATTGTCATCAGGGGGTTCAGGCTGGTTTGGGGATCTTGAAAGATCATCGAAATCCGGTCGCCGCGGATCGCATGTGCCTGTTCGTCGCTCAGGTTTCGCAAATTGGTGTCACCCAACATTAGCGTACCATTTGCGATATATCCCGGCGCAGACAGCAAGCCGATGACTGCTGCACCGACAGTCGATTTGCCTGCCCCGCTTTCCCCGACCAGTCCGTGGATTTCTCCCGGCGCGATCGTCATGTCGACATCCGAAATGGCGCTGATATCGCCAAACCGCGACGGGAAATTCACGGCAAGATCCTTGATCGTCAGCATCTAGCGCAGCCTCGGGTTAAAGACATCGCGCAGGAAGTCTCCGAGAATGTTGATCGACACGACGAGGGCAACAAGAAACAGCGTCGGTATCCAAAGGATCCACCATTCGCCTGACAACAGGAATTGCATGCCGATGCGGATCAGCGTGCCAAGGCTGGGGCTGTCGGCAGGCAAACCAATGCCTAGAAATGACAATGTTGCTTCGAGCAGGATCGCGGACGCCAAGTCGACGGTCATGATCACCAGAAGCGGGCCCAGTATGTTCGGCAGGATATGCACAAACATAACGCGCAGGGGATGTTGCCCCATCATGATTGCCGCTTGGACGTATTCCTTGTTCATCTGCACAAACGTGGATGCCCGCGCCGTACGTGCAAAGTTCACCCAAAGCGACAAGGCAATGGCAAGTGTTAGAACTGCCACGCGCAAGTCCTGCTGCATCGCTGCTGGCAGGACGCCCCGCGCAATTCCATCAATCAAAAGGGCCGTCAGGATCGCAGGCAGGGCCAGTTGCACATCCGCTATACGCATGACGATTGCGTCAAACCTGCCTCCGTAATAGCCAGCCGCCAGCCCAAGCCCGACACCCAAGGCAGCCGCAATCGTCAATGCAGCCAGACCAATCACCAAGGATAGCCGCGCGCCATAAAGGATAGACGAGATCATGTCGCGCCCCTGATCGTCGGTGCCGAGCAGGAATTTGGGATTTGCCCCGTCTTGCCATGCGGGCGGCAAAAGCCCGTCAAACAGGCTGAACGACGACAAGTCATAGGGGTTCACAGGTGCCAACCAAGGCGCCAGTAATGCCCCCATGAAAATCAGCACGGCCACGATGGCCGCGACAATCGCGGCAGGCGAATGTACAAAAAGCCACAGCCCTTCGTAGCGTTTCACAAAGGCGATCATTGCACGTCCCTCACTCGCAGGCGGGGATCAATGGCCACATAGAGCAGATCCACAATCAGATTTACGAGCACGAAGAAAAAGGCAATGACGACCAGATACACGCCCATCACTGGAATATCGACAAAGCGGATCGATTCAAGAAACAAGAGGCCCATTCCAGGCCATTGGAACACGCTTTCGGTCACAATCGAAAACGCGATGACCCCACCAAACTGAAGGCCGATAATCGTGATCACGGGGACCATCGTGTTTGCCAAAGCGTGTTTGTAATGCAGCTTGCGGATCGGAACACCGCGCGCCATCGCAAAGCGGATGTAATCCGAGCGCATAACCTCCATCATCTCTGCCCGCACAAGACGCATGGTCAGCGTCAACTGATACACACCCAGTGTGATCGCGGGCAACAAGAGCGCGCGCCACCCTTCAACCGTGAAAAGCGAGCTTTCCCAGCCACCGATTTGCACCGTACCGCCACGTCCGAAGGTGGGTAGCCAGCCAAGCTGGACGCCGAAAATGAAGATAAGCATGATCCCGATTACGAATGTCGGGATCGAAACCCCAACAAGCGTCGTCATGAGAATGGTTTGGGCCGCAATGCCGCGCGGTCGCAGGGCGGTATACACACCCGCAGGCACCCCCACGACAAGCGATATGATCAAGGCAACGACACCAAGTTCGAGCGTGGCTGGAATGCGTACTGCGATCATCTCGGCCACAGGTTGCCTTGTGCGGTAGGAATAACCGAAATCACCCCGGAGCAGATCAGCAGTGAACCGACCGAATTGCAGTATGAACGGATCATTCAAACCCAAATCTTCGCGCAGGCGTTCTTGATCTTCGATCGAGGTTTCGACCCCTGTCATCTGGGTTATCGGGTCACCAACAAACCGGAACAGGGAAAAGGCCAAAAAGGCGACGGCAAGCATCACAAAGACGGATTGGACAAGCCGCTTGAGGATGAAATAGACCATCGCCTTTTTGTTTTTCTAACTTGGCTTAATTCACTGTTACCCAGCGCAACATGAAGAAGTTGTCCGCCCGCTGCGTAAGTTCAACATTATCCTTGGCTGCCCAAATCAAAGGTTGGGTGTAAAGCGGGATATAGGCCACGTCATCTTGGGTGATGGCAACGACCTCATCCACCATTGCCTGACGTGCGGCAGGGTCGATCTCTTGCTGGATCAGCGGCAGCAACGCATCTACGCGCGCATTTGAATAATTGCCAAAGTTCCATGATCCAAGCCGTTTTTCATCATCCTGACTGTGCAGCAAAAAGCGGATTGGATGTTCCATGTCGAAGGTGCCCGGGGACCAGCCCAGAAGGAACATGTCAAAGTCGTCTTCGCGGAGTTGCGGCCAGTAGTCACGGACGGGACCTGTTGAAAGTTCTGCGTTCAGCCCGACAGCGGCGAACATCGATGCGGCTGCGCGGCAAAGCGCCTCGTCATTGATATAGCGGTCGTTGGTGCACTTGAGACCAAAGGAAAAACCGTCAGGATAGCCTGCTTCAGCCAGAAGTTCGCGCGCGCGATCGGGGTTGTATTCGGGGCGGCTTTGATTTGCTTCTGAATAGCCAGATATACCGGCAGGTACCAACTGGTTGGCGGCTTCGATCTTGCCACGGAACAGAACGCGGTCGATTGAATCAATATCGATTGCATGGGCTGCAGCCTGACGCACGCGCTGATCGGTAAACGGATTGGCGTCCGTCACATCTGACGAATAGAGCAGCGTTTCATGTTCATGGCCAAAGCCAAACATGATTACGCGCGTTTCTTCGCCTTCAAGTACTTTGAAACCTTCGCGGCCTTCGACTTGGGCCACGTCCTGCAATGGGATCGGTTGGATAAAGTCGATCTCGCCTGACAAAAGCGCGGCAAGTCCGGTGGCAGAGTTGCCGATGGGGGTAAACACGGCTTCGGTCACATTGTGTTCCACGTCGTCCCACCATGTCGGGTTTGGAACCAGCGTGGTGCGCACACCTGGATCGCGGGTGGCAATGGTGAATGGACCGGTGCCATTGGCATTCATGGTGGCAAAGTTTTCAGCATCCCGGGCGGGCAGGGCTGCATCGTTGGCCTCGGCCCACTCTTGATCAAGGATCATGAAGTTCGCGATAGAGTCGGGGAAAAGCGGATTGGGATCAGTCGTTACAAAGTCGATTGTAAAGTCATCGACGACGCGCACGTCTGAAACAGGTGCAAACCACGAACGGACGTCTGCGGCTTCATTTGAAGCGCGCTGATACGAAAAGAAAACATCCGCTGCAGTAAAGGGCGCTCCGTTCTGGAATGTCACACCTTCGCGCAGGGTAAAGCGCCAGCCGTTTTCGCCCTCGAGAGGTGCCCATGATGTGGCCAGTGAAGGTTCAATCGACATATCTTGCCCACGGCGCACAAGGCCTTCGTAGACATTGTTGAGAAACGACAGGACGGGTGCCGAGTTCACAGCATGCGGGTCCATCGTTTGCGGATCAGTCGTCGAGGCCCAACGCAGCGTTTCAGCGGATGCGCCCATTGCGCAGAATGCCAAGGCACCGCCCACAAGGACCGCGTTTTGCAAATTTCGTCGTGTCATGATCTATCCCTCCAAAGTCAAACCAGACCAAGAGACTGAAGCAAATTGCCCATGGGTCAATAGCTTATTGTCCTTTCAGGGGCTGCTATGGCGCAATCGTGAGGTCAAGCCTTTGCCCGCAATAAGGAAAATCAGCAGCGC
>CBDTYC010000070.1:0-10696 GCA_965364495.1 uncultured Yoonia sp.
TGGTCGGAGCGTGTACTTCACGAGGTCACGGCTTGGCTCGAATGCAGGCAGGTACGGTAACGAAGATGTACTTGAACAACTTTTGATAGCGGCTGGGTTTGACATTGTGGCGCCAGAGCTCCTGAGTCTATCTGATCAGGTCGCCGTCATGCAGGATGCCGAGACACTTGTGTTCGCCGAAGGCTCGGCGCTTCACCTGTATGGCTTGGTGCAGCGCGAAAATCAGCGCGCATGTGTCATTCAACGCCGACAAACATTACCCTCTTTGATCAAAACACAGCTGTTGGATGGTCCTGCCGAAATGCATTTTGCAGAGGTCATTTCATCGATTCATTGGCCGCCCAAGCCACAAGACAATATTTCGATAGCACAGCTTGATTTCACAAAGCTGCGGGATGCGCTTGTTGCTGCGGGATGCATTTCAGCTAAGGCAAGATGGCGTGTACCAAACACTGAAGAAATCGGGGCCTCACTCCATGCGGGGCTTCCTCAAGGAACCGAACTTATTCCCGATAGTGAAAGGCGAAGGTGGCTGAACAAGCACCGCAGCAAGCGCCAACCCAACAAGACCTTTAAGTTTTAGTTTGGCGAGTAGTGGACTTCTGCGGCCAATTGCAGTGAAACATCCGATATAACCCGTCGTTAGGTTCGGGATCCAATCAGCATAAAGAAGCGAAGTTGTGGTTCACCGGACAGCAGAGCTTGTGTCGTCCGGGCATGTGTAGGCTACGCAACTTTGGCATCGTCAGGATTTTCAGATGCAACCCATTTCAGGTTGCCGTCATAGCGCTGATCCATCTGGCCGTCCGCGTCGAGCGTGACCAGGTGCAGCCAGCGGTTATCGAACAAAGCCCGTACATTCGGGTGCTTCTTCAAAATCGCCGTGATTGCTTCGGTTGGGGCTTCCACGCAGACTGACAGGCGTAATGGATCATGCGCATAGCCATTTCCATCATGCACCGATTGCCAAGGCAAACCGCCACGCAGAACGCCTCCGTTGCCTTCGACCACGCCGATACCACCAGTCACGTTGTGCAGCAGTTTGTTGCCCGCACCGAACACATCCGGAGCCACGACCGATCCGTAATATTGCAGGCTGATCCAGCTTGCGACAACCACTGGGGCGGTCAGGATTAGCTCCAGAATGCCAAAGCCGTCGTCCTTTTGCCAATCATAGTCATGCAGGAATGCGCGCCCCCCAAGGCCTTTGCCCTTGGTCCGCGCACGTGGTGCTGCGATAAATGCCTGACAGCCGGCCAACGCCCACTCCGGCCGTGTTTCCGACCAGTCGCTGCTGCGGCTTTTCACCTGATTGCCGTTTGCCGCCCGTGGCAAACGTAACGCCCGTTCTGTCCGCGCAATGGCGCCCGCTTTTGCAAGCCAAGCTTTTGCGGCCTTCAAATGTACGCCATGATTGTGCCCTGCAAAGTCGACTTCGTAGATGGTAACATCATCGGTGGTCGTATCATGCAAACCTCCGATGAAAAGCGTGTCATCGGGGATGGTGATTCCATTTTCTGCGACACCCGCGCGGACCAATTTGTCGTTCAACATCCCCGCCAGAAGCCGGGCATTCACTTCACCCGAAAACCCGCCGCACGCACCACAATGCAACGCACTGGCATGCGGGTTGTTGACCACATTGGCGCCATGTCCAACGAGCAGCACGAGCGGTGCAAAGTCAGTCGTCAGGGACATCGCCCTAAGGATACCCGTCGCAGCGCCGATCCGCGCCGCCAAGTCAAAACTGTCGTCCAGTTCCGGCTTGTGCCTGTCAGGGGTTTTGGCCGCAGACAAGCCAAGTGCGTCACGCAGCAGCTTGCCCATGTAGATCGGGCCGGATGCTTCAACAAATGCAAACGAAGACACGGCCGCAAGTTTGAACCGGCCCCAAGCGCGATTCGCCCGCGCAGCAAACCGCGCGTTCAAATCTGCTGTGCTGTCTGATGCCCCGCCGGAATGGCTGGTAACACCATGGTTCAGAAGCACAGGCAGACGCTTTTCCTGCACGTCAGAGGCAAAGCTGTTGTGAGCAGCTGCCAGCCCGAAGAACCCGGCGAAACCCAGTGTCTGGATTGACGCATCCGTGCTTTCCAACGCGCGGCGAAACACTTCGGACCGCACGTCGATGCAGAACGCTGCCTGCAACTTTGGTCGGCCCGTAAGTGGGGCTGCCGCTGGCGTGCCGAGTGTTTCTGCCAGTTTGCGCTGTGCGGCAAATTCGGCGGCGGACTGCAGGGCAGCGTCAATCAACTGCGCGGCGTTGGCGGTCACCGGTGCTTCATGTGCTGTGCGCACCTCTTTCCATTTCGCAGCAATCTGCGCGGCGTATTTTGCATATAGCGCCTGTTCCCAAATCAGGCGGATGGTCAGCAAATCAATTGTCGTGCTGTCGGTTTCGCCTGCAAGCTCTGCTTGCCAGAGACGGTAGCGTCCTACCTGTGACCAACCGCCAAGCCCGATCAGCAACTGGTGAAAATATGTCTCGGTCGCTGCGGGGGACAACTCTAGCAATTCGGACGCACCGACCAAAGCGTTACGGGTTTGGTCCGGCGTGTTAGCGACCAGCGAACCAAATCCTGACAACCCTGCGATCTCGGGGCTTAAATCGCGGCTGGCAAAGTCGCGCCCCGCGGCAAAGGCCCCCCGTCCGGGTTTGTTTTGCCACAGTGCTTGGCCCGCGTCGAAGTAACCGGCAGCCCAAACACCAAAACGTTCTGCAATAAGGCCCGGCCAGTCGATCCCAGAAACATCAGCCGCAAGGTCGGCGATTGTCGGCAAGGCCGCTGCAGGTTCTGATGCGCTGGCAGCGGCGGTTTTCAAGGCTGTGACATCGGCTGCGCAATCAGGAAACTGGGCCAGTCCGGCCTTCAGGTCTGCATCTGTTATCGTGCCTTCGTCAATTTTTGCCTGATACCAGCTTCTTGGCATCGTCACGGCTGTGCCCGCCACACGTTCAAGCAAGGCCGCCACATGTGGCAGGGGCTGCCCGGTCTGGCCCAAGAACGGGTTGACCGCGACAGAGGATGACAATGGCCAAAGTGGCGGGATTGCACGGCCTAAGCCTTCGGCTTTTGCAATCATTTCCAGCTGCGCGCCAGCGTAGCCCGAGAATACGTCCGCCTTCATTGTGCCGCTCCTTTGTTGGATGGGATCGTTTTAGTCCAGCCGCCAAGCAGCCGGTCAGAGATTGCGTTGATATAAAGTCCGTTTGACAAGTGAACACGCAACCCTTGGGCCGCAGGGTGATACGACCACAGCGGCAAGGTCGCCTGCGCCAGTGCCACCAACCCAAAACTGATCATGGCAAGCAAGATCAACGCCCACTCCAGCGCCCCTGCAGGCGGCGTTGCGGGCAATGTACCCGAGGTCAACCACTCTGACGCGCGCTGCAGGACAAGGTAGCTGACCGTAACGGTCGCTGCGTAGACTGCGGTGCGCTGCGTCAGTGCTTGCGGGGCCTCATCGGCAAAGCCTTGGGCCAAAAGATAGGCCACACCAAAGATCAGGATCGCGCCCAAGGCCACCGCCTGCGGTGATTTGCCGCCAAAGTCAAAACCAAGTCCCAGAACCGTGTAGACAATGCCGTAGATAACCAGCGCCACCATAAAGGCGCGAGTCACCGCCTTGAGATTGGGCACGGCGACCGGACCCGGCTTGCGGATCGCCACCACGCCTTCGACTGCGCCACCAGCAGAGAGGAACGCATGCGCCTTATAAAGCGAGTGCGCAACGATGTGCAAAAGTGCCAGCGGAAACAGCGCCAGACCGCATTGCAGGATCATAAAGCCCATCTGCGCAATGGTGGACCAGGCAAGCGAGGCTTTCACAGTCGGCTGGGTCAGCATGACCAGACCCCCAAAAAGGGCTGTGAAACCGCCAACCATCACAAGGATTGCCAGAACCAGCGGTGACAGCAACATCACGTCTGCAAAGCGGATCAGCGCAAGACCGCCCGCGTTCACAACACCGGCATGCAGCAAGGCCGAAACGGGGGTCGGGGCCTCCATCACTTCGGTAAGCCAGCCATGCATCGGGAATTGCGCCGATTTCAGGACCGCAGCGAGTGCGATCAACGCGGCGGCGCCAAGCGCCAAACCACCGCCCTGCCCATCCGCAGCACCTGCCAGAATTGCAGAGATTTGCGTTGTGCCGTATGTCATTGCAAGGCAACCTGCCGCAGTCAAAAGTGCAACGTCGCCGATCCGTGCGAGGACGAATTTCTTGCGTGCAGCCCGCTGTGCTGCGGCCCGTTCCGGATAGAAGACCAGCAGTTTGTGCAGGCACATGCTTGTAACGACCCAAGCGCCGACGAACTGCACAACGTTGCCTGATTGCACCAAAAGCAAAACGACGGCGAGAGTGGACAGCAGCCAGAACGTGAAGTCATCCTGCCGAACTTCGTCGTCCAGATAAGTGCGGGCGTAACGCACAACCACCCATCCGATGAAAGACACCAGCAGCAGCATGACGACACTCACGATATCAAGACGCACCGACAGGCCAAAACCGAAAAGGCCGAACAGGACGCTGTCGCCGCTGCCTGATGTAATCAAAATGATGGCCGACAAGATCGCAACCGCGATGGTCGCAAGTGCCGCCCCTTCTGCGATCAGCGCGCCTTTTTGTGCCGATGTCCCCGTCAAGAAGCGTGGGGCAAACGCGGCCGCCAGCAAAACAAGGGGCGCAAGCATTGGTAGGGCATTGAGCAACATAGGTGCCTCCGTCGCGGGATTGGTTTCAACGGGGGATACGGCAGGCTGATCGAGATAAAAAATTCATTGTTTGCTACATATCGTTCACTTATATGAAACATTATGTCCGATATGAATTACAATCACCTGCGCTATTTCTGGGCTGTGGCCCACGATGGCAACCTGACGCGGACCGCCGCGCGACTAAACCTGTCGCAGTCCGCGCTGTCCGTGCAGATCCGCAAACTCGAGGATCGCTTGGGTCACGCATTGTTTGAACGACGCGGGCGACAATTGCATCTGACCGAGGCAGGCCGCATCGCGCTTGATTACGCCGATACAATTTTTGCGGCGGGCAAGGATTTGCTGGGCACACTCAGCCAGCAAGGCAGACCACGCAAAGTCTTGCGTGTTGGCGCGCTGGCAACCTTGTCTCGAAACTTTCAGGTTGAATTCTTGCGCCCGCTCTTGCGCCAACCCGACGTCGAACTGGTTTTGCGGTCCGGCACTTTGGTAGAGTTGTTGCAAGGCCTTGAAACACTTGGCCTTGATGTCGTGCTGACCAATTTGGTCCCGCCCCATGACGCGATGTCGACGTTTCTGACGCAGCCGATCTCGGAGCAGCCTGTTAGCCTTGTCGGCACTCCTGAAAGGCTGGGCGGGCAAGCCAGTTTGCGTGATTTGCTGTTGACCAATCCCATGATCTTGCCAACCGAGGACAGCCCGGTGCGGGCCGGGTTCGACCGACTTTGCGCACGGCTGAAGATCACGCCGACCATCGCGGCCGAAGTCGATGACATGGCATTGATGCGTCTGCTCGCACGCGAGGATGTTGGGCTTGCGGTGCTCACGCCGATTGTGGTCAAGAATGAACTCGCAAGGGGACTATTGATCGAAGCGCGCCATGACATGGGTCTGCACGAAAGCTTTCACGCGGTCACGATCGGGCGAAAGTTCCCAAATCCACTGCTTGCCCCTTTGTTGGAAGTCTACCACTAGGGCGCTTTTGGCAGACGTTCCGCGACCTCTTGCACCAGCTTTGCGAGCTGGTGCAATTGGCGTGACATCGGATTGGTCGCCCGCCAGATCATGCCAATTGTGCGCGTGGGCTGCGGGTCGGCAAAGCGATCAATACAAACGGGCGCGGAGCGTGTTTCAACCGGCACGGCCATTTCAGGGATCAGCGTGACCCCAATGCCTGCGCCGACCATTTGCACCAATGTCGAAAGCGAACTGCCGTCCAATCCTTCGCGGGGTCGTGCACTTTGGAGATCGCAAAAAGCCAATGCCTGATCACGGAAACAATGCCCTTCTTCCAGCATCAGCAAACGCATCTGCCCTAGATGAAAAGGCGTCGGAACCGGCAGTCCGGACTGCGCTTTCGGGCGCACCAGCATCAGGTTCTCCGAGAATAGGGGAACTTCTTCGATACCCGGTTCAGCCACCGGCAACGCGACAATTGCAGTGTCGATCTGTCCGCCGGCCAGTTCCTCTATCAATTTGGGGGTCACGGTTTCGCGTATGTGAACATCAATGTCAGCATGGGTTTGGCTGAGTTGGTGGATCAATCCGGGCAGCAAGTACGGCGCGATAGTCGGAATCACTCCAATCCGCAGGCGGCCACTCATACCGGATTGGGCAGCGCGCGCCATGTCGCCCAATTCATCAACCGCGCGCAAAATATCACGCACACGCAACGCCCAGTCTTCGCCAAAAGCGGTCAACCGCACATAGCGCGGTCCGCGTTCGAACAAAGGCGTTCCAAGGCTTTGCTCTAGGTCTTTGATTTGCACTGATAGTGCGGGCTGTGAAATGGCGCAGGCATCTGCGGCACGCCCGAAATGGCCATGGCGCGACAACGCTTCAAAGTAGCGAAGCTGCTTGAGGGTCAGATTATTCATAACTTCAAATTATGGCGACAATCAAAAAATGCAACTTAAACCAATCACGAAGACATGATATCAGTCAATGCGATCGCATTCGTGGCGCTGTAGTGTCACGGACAACAACAACCATTATCGGAGAGAACAATGGACGGTAACGACGCCGGAAAATGCCCAGTCATGCACGGGGCGACACTCAATGCCACAAACAGCGTCCGTGGGAACAAAGACTGGTGGCCGAACCAGTTGAACCTGAGAATCCTGCACCAACACGCACCCGCGTCTGATCCGATGGGCGCTGATTTCAGCTATGCGGACGCGTTCAAATCACTTGACCTGCAAGCATTGAAAAAAGACCTGCACGCTTTGATGACGGACAGCCAGGACTGGTGGCCAGCTGACTATGGTCACTACGGCGGGCTTTTCATTCGTCTGGCGTGGCACGCGGCAGGCACGTATCGCACGGCCGATGGCCGAGGTGGTGCCGGTGGAGGACAGCAGCGTTTTGCACCTCTCAACAGCTGGCCAGACAACGGCAACCTTGATAAGGCGCGTCGCCTGTTGTGGCCGATCAAGCAGAAGTACGGCAACAAGATCTCATGGGCAGACCTTTTTGTGCTGAGCGGCAACGTCGCGATGGAGTCCATGGGCCTTGATATGTTCGGTTTTGCCGGTGGTCGTGCCGACACATGGGAGCCGGAAGAAGATATCTACTGGGGCCGTGAAGACGAATGGCTTGCGACCAGCGACCACGAACAAGCGCGCTACTCCGGTGACCGCAAACTGGAAGACCCGCTCGCCGCTGTCCAGATGGGCCTGATCTATGTGAACCCCGAGGGCCCTGACGGGAACCCTGATCCACTCGCGTCGGCGCGTGATATTCGTGAAACTTTCGCGCGTATGGCGATGAATGACTATGAAACCGTCGCCCTGACGGCAGGTGGACACACCTTTGGTAAGACCCACGGTGCAGGTCCTGCTGAAAATGTAGGCCCGGAACCCGAAGCCGCTCCGATCGAAAACATGGGCTTTGGCTGGCTGTCCACCTACAAATCCGGCAAGGGTCGCGATGCGATCACATCCGGCCTCGAAGGCGCATGGACGTCAAACCCGACCAAATGGGACATGGGCTATTTCGACGTGCTGTTCAAATATGACTGGCAGCTCACCAAGAGCCCAGCCGGCGCCCAGCAGTGGACACCCAAAGACCTGCAAGAAGAGGACATGGCGCCCGATCCCGAAGATCCCTCCAAGAAGGTGCCAATCATCATGTCGACTGCAGACATGGCGATGAAGATGGACCCCGACTATGCCAAGATTTCGCGGCACTTCCACGAAAACCCCGAAGAGTTTGCAGACGCCTACGCCCGCGCATGGTTCAAGCTGACCCACCGCGACATGGGGCCAAAGGCGCGCTATCTCGGCAACGAGGTGCCAAACGAAGACCTGATCTGGCAGGATCCGATCCCTGCGGTCGATCACGCGCTGGTCGATGATGCGGATATTGCCCACCTCAAGGCGCAACTGCTGTCTTCGGGCCTGTCGATCTCTGAATTGGTCACAACGGCCTGGGCTTCTGCCTCGACGTTCCGCGGGTCGGACAAGCGGGGTGGCGCCAATGGCGCGCGTATCCGTTTGGCACCGCAAAAGGATTGGGCTGTCAACAAGCCTGACCAATTGGCCAAAGTGCTGGCAGCAGTGGAAGGCGTGCAAAAAGCCTTTAACGATGCGCAGTCCGGCGACAAGAAAGTGTCGCTAGCCGACCTGATCGTGCTGGGTGGCTGTGCTGCGGTAGAGAAAGCGGCCAAGAACGCCGGATTTGATATCTCGGTGCCTTTCACTCCGGGCCGGATGGATGCCAGTGCAGAGCAAACAGACGCCGAAAGCTTTGAACCGCTCGAGCCCGAAGCAGACGGTTTCCGCAACTACCTCAAGGCCGACTACGCCGTGCCTGCGGAAAAGATGCTGGTTGATCGTGCACAGTTGCTGACGCTTTCCGCGCCAGAAATGACCGTGCTGGTCGGTGGTCTTCGGATGCTTGGCACTAATGCCGATGGGTCTGCTCACGGTGTCTTTACCGATAAGGCCGATGCGTTGACCAACGACTTCTTTACGAACCTCGTCGATATGGGGATCGCATGGAAACCAGTTGGTGACAGTGGCACCTACGAAGGTCGCGACCGTGCAACCGGAAACGTCAAATGGACGGGCACACGGGTCGATCTGGTCTTTGGGTCAAACTCGCAACTGCGCGCGCTGTCCGAAGTCTATGCGCAAAACGATGCTGGTGCGAAATTCGCAAAAGACTTCGTTGCAGCTTGGGCCAAGGTCATGGACCTTGATCGCTTTGATGTGAAGTAAACAACTTTGGGCGCAGCCTTTCGCAGGCTGCGCCCAACTTCTATGGTGACCGTTCTCGCAACGTGTCAGGTCCCACTTTTCCATGCAGACGAAAACTTTGATTATCGGCGGTGGCTTGACGGGCTTGTCGTTGGCTTACCGCTTGCAGCAAGCAGGCCATGACTACGTTTTGATCGAGGCGCGGCAGCGATTGGGCGGGCGCATCAAATCACTAACCGTTGCAGACACGCAGTTTGATCTTGGACCGTCATGGATCTGGTCCGGTCAAGATCGCGTCGCCGCGTTGCTTGCCGAACTAGGGCTGACCACCTTCGCACAATGGAGTAACGGCACCCAACTTTACGAACATCCCAATGGCGACATCCAACCAAGCAGCGGCTTTATGTCGATGGCTGGGGCGTACCGGATTACTGGCGGTATGTCGGCATTGATCGACGCACTGGGAGCCAAGCTTGATCCCGACCGTGTCCGCGTCGGTACCCCGATATCAAAGCTATCCGAAGCCCCCCTAGGCGCGCAGATCGGCGCCGAATTCATCAACGCGGACAGGATCGTCATGTCGGTCCCGCCGCGGATCGCGGCCGAACTCTGCTATTCACCTGACTTGCCGCAAGCGGCCCTGTCTAGCCTGCGGAACATTCCGACTTGGATGGGCGCACATGCGAAATTTGTTGCGGTCTACCCGACCCCATTCTGGCGCAAGACCGGCCTGTCCGGTGACGCCAGTAGCGGACGCGGCCCACTGGTCGAGATACATGATGCAAGCCCCGATGATGCAAACCTGGGCGCGTTGTTCGGGTTTGTCGGCGTCCCCGCTGCCACCCGCACAAAAGCCGGATCAGCCTTGGCAGAGGCTGCCATCGCGCAATTGGTCAACCTCTTTGGTGCAGACGCGGGCGCCCCGATTGCGATGCAGATCGCGGATTGGTCCCAAGCCGCGTTTACTGCAACCACGGCAGACGCAATCCCGCCACCAGGACACCCGCCATACCACATGCCTATAGCCTTGCACGAGGTCTGGGATGGAAAATTGATCTTTGCTGTAACCGAACTGACCGCCGATAATGGCGGCCTGATCGAAGGCGCGCTGGCCGCTTCGCAAAACACCGCCGACCTGATCCTTGGTGACTAGCCTGCCTTATCTTGGCTTTTCGACAATCACATCCAAGGTGTTCAACAGGCACAACAGCTAACGACCCGATCCGGTCCTCTGGTCGTGTTTGGATCATTGCGAACCCAGCCCTGATCGGTCAACTTGGCCATATACGCGGTCCTTGCGAAATTCGACTGAGGCAAAGTCACAAGATGATCATTCGGAAAGTTCATGCTACGCTTTACCGCAAGGGTGCAGCACCCCGCAGGCCACTCGCGCTTCTGCTGTGCTATTTTCCGAGAACAACCGCAGCACACATCACCCGTTTGGATCGAGGACGCAAAATATGAAAATTGGTGTCATAGCCGACGACTTTACCGGCGCTTCGGACATTGCGCTGACCCTAGCCGAAGGCGGCATGCGCACGGCACAGTTCGTCGGCATACCGAATGCATCCGTTGACGTTGATGCGGGCATCGTGTCGCTGAAGTCTCGTACAATTCCGGTGGCAGAGGCGATTGCCCAGAGCATTGCCGCCTGCGACTGGCTTTGCGAGCAGGGTGCACAGCAGATCATCTTCAAGGTCTGTTCAACCTTCGACAGCACGGATGCGGGCAACATCGGGCAGGTCACGCAGGCGCTTGCGGAACATATGGGCGCCAAAC
>CBDTYC010000071.1:0-10668 GCA_965364495.1 uncultured Yoonia sp.
GAAAAGCACCCCGATGCGGACAAGCTGAAGGTCTGTCAGGTCGAAACCGCCGATGGCCCGACCCAGATCATCTGTGGCGCGCCCAACGCGCGCGCCGGCATCACGGTCGTGATTGCCAGCCCCGGCACCTATGTCCCCGGCATTGATACCACCATCGGCGTGGGCAAAATCCGTGGCATCGAAAGCTATGGCATGATGTGTTCCGAACGCGAGATGGAGCTGTCGGAAGAACATGACGGCATTATTGAACTGCCTTCGGGCAAGGTTGGTCAGCGGTTCACCGATTGGCTGGCGGAAAATGCACCTGATAAGGTCGATCCGGTGATCGAAATTGCGATTACGCCAAACCGTCCCGATGCCCTTGGCGTGCGCGGCGTGGCCCGTGACTTGGCGGCCCGAGGTTTGGGTACATTGAAGCCGATCACTGTTGATCCCGTCCCTGCGTCGTTCACTGCCGACATGACTGTTTCCATCAATGCCGACACGCTGGACGGCTGCCCTGTTTTCTGTGGCCGCGTGATCAAAGGCGTCAAGAACGGGCCAAGCCCTGACTGGCTACAAACGCAGCTGCGCGCGATTGGCCTGCGCCCGATCAGTTTCTTGGTCGATGTCACCAACTGGTTCACCTACGATCTGAACCGTCCGTTGCACGTCTTTGACGCTGACAAAGTGACTGGCAACTTGCGGGTCCACCGCGCTGCTGGCGGTGAAACCCTCGTAGCGCTGGATGACAAGGAATACACCTTGCAGGCCGGTCAGATGGTCATTTCCGATGATAACGGTCCAGAAAGCATTGCCGGCGTTATGGGTGGCGCCGAAACGGGTTGCACCGAAGAGACCGTGAATGTCTTTGTTGAAAGCGCCTATTGGGATCCTGTTCAAATCGCCTATGCGGGCCGTGCTTTGAAGATCAATTCTGACGCCCGCTACCGCTTTGAGCGCGGGATTGATCCTGCGTTCACACCGGAGGGGCTGGAACATGCGGTGCGGATGATTGTTGATCACGCCGGCGGTGAAGCATCAGAGCTGATCCAGGCAGGCGAGGTCCCTGATACCGCACGCGCCTATAAGCTGGATACAAAACGTGTTGTTTCGTTGGTCGGCATGGAGATTTCCGAGGCGACGCAACGCACCACGTTGACAGCGCTGGGCTTTACGATGAAGGGCGATATGGCGCATGTGCCGTCTTGGCGTCCCGACGTTCAGGGAGAGGCGGATCTGGTTGAGGAGGTCGCACGCATTGCGTCTTTGACCAAGCTTGAAGGCAAGCCTTTGCCGCGCATCAATGCTGGTGTGCCACGTCCGATCCTGACGCCAAGCCAATCGCGCCAGCAGGCAGCGCGTCGCACGGCGGCCGCACTGGGCTATAATGAATGCGTGACTTACAGCTTTATCGATGCCCAAGCGGCCAAGCTTTTCGGTGGTGGCGATGATGCGACGATGCTGGAAAACCCGATCAGTTCGGAAATGTCGCATATGCGACCGAACCTGTTGGGCGGCTTGCTGCGTGCAGCTGCCCGCAATCAGGCGCGTGGCTTCATGGATATGGGCCTGTTCGAAGTCGGCGCCGGTTTCCACGGTGGAGAGCCGGGCGAGCAGCACATGCTGGTCTCTGGCGTTCTGATCGGGCGCACTGGACCGAAGGATGTGCATGGCACATCGCGGCCCGTCGACCTTTACGATGCCAAGGCCGATGCCGAAGCCGTCTTGGCAGCGATTGGCGCGCCTGAAAAAGTCCAGATATTGCGCGGTGCACCTGATTGGTGGCATCCGGGTCGGCACGGCAAGATTTGTCTGGGCCCAAAAAAGGTCTTGGCTGTGTTCGGCGAACTACATCCGAAGGTCTTGCGCGAAATGGACATCAAAGGCCCCGCAGTTGCCTTTACGATCTGGCCGGACGAAGTGCCTTTGCCAAAGAACAAGACGACGACTCGTCCAGCATTGGTCGCAACGGACCTGCAAGCGGTCGAACGTGATTTCGCCTTTGTCGTCGATGCTGACGTCGAGGCGCTAACGTTGGTCAATGCGGCGGCTGGTGCGGACAAGGCACTGATCGCGAATGTGCGGGTGTTTGACGAGTTCATTGGCGGATCGTTGGGGGAAGGTAAAAAGTCGCTCGCCGTTACGGTGCGACTGCAACCAACCGGTGCCACGCTGAAAGATGCCGACATTGAAGCTGTCAGCAGCAAGATCGTGGAAAAGGTGACCAAGGCAACCGGCGGCGTGCTGCGCGGATGATCCTGCGGCGGGCCACGCCCGAGGATGTTGCTGCGCTCACGGCTTGTTTGGCTGCGGCGTATGCGCCCTATATGCACCTCGACTTGCCGCCGGTAACCGAGGGCGTTGCCGAAGATCTGGCTCTGCATCATGTTTGGGTCGCCGAGCGCGACGGGCAAGTCGTTGGCGGTATCGTCGCTGAGCTTGGCCAGAGGGCGCATATCATCAATCTTGCTGTGCATCCCGACGCGGGCGGCCACGGCATTGGACGTGCGCTGATTGATCATGTTGTTCAAGCTGCCAAGACAGCAGGTCACACGAAAATCCGCCTAGCGACCCATGCAAAGATGATGGCAACGCAGGCTTTCTATCGCAAAAGCGGCTGGACCGAGACTGGCAATGACGGCAGAAAAGTCTATTTTGAGCGTCAACTGACCCCAAGGAGCGCAGACATGACTTTGAATATTTACCTCTCGGGCGAAATCCACACCGACTGGCGTGATCAGATCACTGCCGGCGCGAAGGGGCTGGATGTCGTGTTCAGTGGTCCGGTGACTGATCACGCCGCTTCTGATGATTGCGGCGTAGCCATCATGGGGGCTGAGCCGGACAAGTTCTGGCATGACAACAAAGGCGCCAATCTGAACGCAATTCGGACGCGGCACGGGATCGCGAACGCAGATGTCGTCGTGGTTCGGTTTGGTGACCAGTACAAACAATGGAATGCAGCGTTTGACGCCGGTTATGCCGCAGCATTGGGCAAGTCATTGATCGTGATGCATGGCCCTGACCATCAGCATCCGTTGAAAGAGGTCGATGCCGCGGCCCTCGCTGTTGTGCAAGAGCCGCAGCAGGTCGTGGATATCCTCCGTTATGTTCTTAACGGAACACTGCCGTAGGGCTGCGTTCATCCCTCATCAGGACGGGTCAGGGATGCGTTTTGCCTTTGCAACGGCCGGTCGCGCAAAGAACCGTTCCACGTAGGCCGGAACGTTCTTAAGGTCGTGATAGCTGACCGCGTCTTTGGTGCCATAGTACTCGAGCGCGTTAAGCCATGGCGCGATTGCCATGTCGGCAATCGAATAATTGCCGGTAATCCAGTCTTTGCCTTCGAGTTCCTTGTCGACAACAGCCAAAAGCCGGATAGCTTCATCGCGGTATCGTTCACGTGGGCGCGGGTCTTCGATCTGCGATCCGGCGAATTTGTAGAAATAGCCCATCTGCCCCAACATTGGCCCCAAACCACCCATCTGGAACATCAGCCATTGCGTGATCTTCGCCTTTTCAGTCGCACTGGAGCCAAGGAATTTTCCTGATTTTTCAGCAAGATAAAGCAGGATTGCCCCACTTTCAAAAATACCCACCGGTCCGTCGGGGCCATTTGGGTCGATGATCGCCGGAATTTTGTTATTGGGGTTCAATGACAGGAACGCATCGCTTCTGACATCCTCGTTCTTGAGCGTGACAAGGTGCGGCTCATAGGCCAAGCCCATTTCTTCGAGTGCGACTGAGACCTTCACGCCATTGGGCGTCGGGAAGGAATAAAGTTGGATCACCGACGGGTCCGATGCGGGCCAGCGCGCGGTAATCGGGAAAGCGGAGAGATCGGCCATGAAGTACTGTCCTTTGCAAAACTGCGATGTTCTTAAGATGGGGGAAAAACCGGACAATAAAACCCGTGATTGCGTTGGCGAATTTGGGTAAGGCTGTGCGTAGATGCGCAATGGGCGTTAGAAACATGCGCAAAGCTAAATAGAAGTGGGGACACACATGCTTAACGAATTCAAATCCTTTATTGCCAAAGGCAATGTCATGGACATGGCTGTCGGTATTATCATCGGCGCCGCGTTCACCGCAATTGTTACATCGCTGGTCGGCGATTTGATCAACCCTATCATCGGCCTTGTGTCGGGCGGCGTTGATTTCACCAACAATTACGCAGTTCTGGGCGGCGACGTGCCCGCCGGTGCATCACTCGAAGCCGCGCGCGAGGCGGGCGGTTCGATCTTTGCTTATGGTGCTTTCATCATGGCAATCATCAACTTTCTGATCATCGCATTTGTGGTGTTCATGCTGGTGCGCAGCGTCAACAAGATCAAAGATGCAGCCACTGCCGACGAAGTCGCAGCGCCAGAGGCACCAAAAGGCCCGACCGAGTTGGAAGTCCTGCTCGAGATCCGCGACGCGTTGGCCAAACAAGCCTAAGCGCCGCAAGAAAGCTGACCTGCCTACTGTGGCAGGTCAGCCCTTTTTCAGACCTTAAGCGCGAGTGCCGGTGACAGCACGTCAATACCCAGTGCCTTCCCGACCGCGTAATAGGTCAGTTTGCCCGCATGGACGTTCAGGCCGTTCAGCAGATGTGCGTCATCTTCGCAGGCTTGCCGCCATCCCTTGTTAGCCAGTGCCAGCATGAATGGCATCGTCGCATTACCAAGCGCGATGGTTGATGTCCGCGCCACGGCGCCGGGCATGTTTGCCACACAGTAATGCATGATTCCGTCCACGTCATAGATCGGGTCTTGATGGGTCGTAGCTCTGGAGGTCTCAAAGCAACCGCCCTGGTCGATTGCGACGTCAACCAGTGCTGCGCCGGGCTTGAGTTCTGACAGTTGCGCCCGAGAGATCAGCTTGGGGGCTGCCGCACCAGGGATCAGTACGGCGCCGATGATCAGATCTGCCTCGCGGGCCAGATCAATCGTGTTGCCAGCGCTTGCATAGCTGTTTTTGAACTGCCCACCAAAGACGTCATCCAGATAGCGCAGGCGCGGCAACGACCGATCCAGCACCGTGACGTCCGCACCCATGCCTGCAGCGATTTTGGCCGCATGCGTGCCGACAACGCCACCGCCAATAACCAATACACGCGCGGGTCCAACACCCGGCACGCCGCCCATCAACACTCCGCGTCCGCCGTTGGCTTTCTGCAATGTCCATGCACCGACTTGCGGGGCCAGTCGGCCCGCGACTTCAGACATCGGCGCAAGCAAAGGCAGGCCGCCACGGTCGTCGGTCACAGTCTCATATGCGATGCAGGTTGCACCCGACTCCATCAGGTCTTTGGTTTGTGCGGGATCAGGCGCCAGATGCAGATAAGTAAACAAAATCTGACCTTCGCGCAGCATCTTGCGCTCGGCGGGCTGCGGTTCTTTTACTTTTACGATCATATCAGCCGCAGCAAAGACCTCTGAAGCGGTCCCGACCACCTGAGCGCCCGCCGCAACATAATCTTCGTCCATAAATCCGGCCCCGATACCGGCACCGGTTTCAACCGTGACGATGTGGCTGTTCTGAACGGCTTCGCGTGCAGCATTCGGCGTAAGTCCTACGCGGAATTCCTGTGGCTTGATCTCTTTTGGGCATCCAATATGCATGACCGTGCTCTCCCTGTTTCTAGGTGGACTATTCTGTTTTCGCGCCGCAACTACATTGACGTTTTGCTTGGCTGCTAGCGGTAACTTTGGTAGAAACTTGCGCATAACATTGGAAAATTCGAAGGATTGTGCGCCAAATGGAAATCGACAGTATTGATCGCCGAATCCTTGAAGTCCTGCAAAAGAAGGGCCGCATGTCAAATGCAGAGCTTTCCGAGATGGCCAACCTGTCCGCATCGGCCTGTCACCGCCGCGTGCAGCGGTTGGAAAAGGACGGGTACATTCGCGATTATGTGGCATTGCTGGACCCCCGCAAGGTGGGGCGTCCTACGACCGTCTTTGTGGAAATCACACTTAGTGGACAGGCGGATGAGGTGCTGGATGCCTTTGAAAAGGCCGTCGCGCGCGTGCCGGACGTGCTCGAGTGTCACCTGATGGCGGGTTCGGCTGACTATTTGCTTAAGGTTGTGGCGGGCGATACCGAGGATTTTGCGCGGATACATCGGCGGTATCTGGCGACATTGCCGGGGGTTGCGCAGATGCAATCATCATTTGCGCTTCGCACCGTGCGACAGACAACTGCCTTGCCGGTTTGACGGGTGTTCAACTGCTTGCGTCCCGATTTCCTACCTTGCGATAAACCGCCCATTCGGGGCCGGTCCATAACAATGCGCGGTCATCTTGCGGAATTTACGTTAGTTAAACCTAACACCCGTTAGGGTGGCATCACGCACGCAGTCGACCGGAGCATTTCGTGACATATCAGCTTTCTATTGGCAGCTTCAGAAATGATGAAACTGATTACTTTCTCAAGTGGGGCGATGATCAGTTGGGGGCCGCCAGTGATGAAATCACGTGGTCATTGTCATTGCTTGGGCTGCAATTCAGCGCAGCCCACACGCTGCAAGAATTCGAGGCAGCAGCCGTCGCAGCCTTTGACGCGTGGGCAACCTATGCAGATCTGAACTTTCGTTATGTCGAAGGTGACGCTGACATCGATGTTGTGACCGCGACAGAGCAGGAAGAAAGCCTCCTTGCAGGTTCGACCGTTGGTTTGGCGCGCTATAGCTACTCTGTCGGGAACGATGTTGAAAACGATGTGGCAGAAATTACCCAAGCGCAGATATTTATGGATCTTGCCCCGCATTGGAGTCCGACTGGTCAAAGCGGGGTTCTCAGCTATTTCGGCGTCCTGCTCCATGAAATCGGTCATGCGATCGGGTTGGATCATGTTGCGGACATCACAGAAATCATGAACACGCCAATTAGCACGAATATGCTAGGGGATGGCGATATCGCCGGCGTGCGTGCGCTTTATGGTGCAGCGGATGGAACCGAAGGAGACGACGATCTTGATCTATCGGTTGCGCAATACGGTCAAACACTCAGGCTGCGAGGCGGTGACGACACGCTGATCGCGACGAATTTTGCGGACATTCTCTATGGCGGTGCCGGCAATGATCAGGTGAATGGCGGCGGCGGTAGGGACCTGATCATCGATGTTCTGGGCATGAACGCGCTCTATGGCGAGGGTGACGATGATGTGATTTTCGCCGCTGGTCCGGGGACCGCTGCATTCGGTGGTCTAGGCAACGATATTCTATTTGGCGGATCAACTGATGATGATCTGTCGGGTGGCGAAGGGAATGACACGCTCGTTGGTGATGCGACAGGCGGGTTCTTCTATGGCAATGACAGACTTACGGCAGGTTCGGGAAATGATTTCCTGCAAGGTGGCGGCGGCGCAGATGTCTTTGTTTTTGCGACAGGCGATGGCGTAAATACAATCGGACGGCTCGCATTTGATTTCACTGATGCAACCGCCACCACGGCAGTTGGTGCTGATTTCGAAAGCGGGATCGACGTCATTCAACTCGTTGGGTTTGGATATAATGATCGGGCCGAAGCATTTGGCTATGTCGATGATATTGGCGGGACGGCCCAATTTTCGGATAACGGCACGACAGTTATTTTCCACGGTTTGACCAAGGCCGATTTGTCAGAAAGCGACTTTTTCATATGAACAGTACCACCATTTTTCGGGCACCATTCTTGGTTTACGCTTTTGCCCTGATTGTGGCGCTTTCCGGTTGTGGCGGCGGTGGGGGTGCTTCGGCGAACAATGGCGGTGGATCAAGTGTCGGCGGCGAAGACATGGACGGCAGCGGCCCGTCGGTCGGAACTTACACGGAATTTGCCGCAACGACGGCAGGTGCGACATCGACACTTCGGACTGTGGCGATTGATAATGCGCAAGCAACCGCAACACCGATAACCGTCACGCTGGTCCATCAGGACGGCACCCTGCAAGGGGGGGTACTCGCAGGAGTGCTGGATGCAGCTCGCACAGAAATAACGCTTGATGGAGGCGGAACAGTGGCCCTGACAAATCCCGTCGCAGCTGAATATGTCCGGTTTTTCCAAACCAGCGGGTTCGGCAACGACCTTTTTGGTGTGATCGGTCAAGTAGCAGACAGCCAGGATCTGCCTGCCGACGGTACTGCGACCTACAATGGTGTTGTCCAGATGGAGGTTACAAATTCCAATGGAGGATATGTATTGACGGGCGATGCGCAGATTATTGCGAACTGGAGCAATGATATCGACACGATGTTCCAGAACTTCTCGGGCAGTTTGAACGGTGGCCCAAACCAGACTTTCAGCGGGACGATCGGGATGCTTGATGCGCCCATTTCGAATGCCGCGTTTTCAGGTGGGACTCTCACCCGTACGGGGACTTTGTTTGCCACCACCGCGCCTATCACGACAGATTTTGTCGGGCAGTTCTATGGCAAGAACGCGGATGAAGTGGGCGGCATTTTTGTATTGGATTCTGCCGATCTGAACGTCAGTGCGGTTTTCGCCGCCGAATAGCGGGGCAGGCTAGTGCTCTGTTTTCTCGTCGTCTTCGGGTTCCAGCCCGTAAGGTTTGGCAAGGTTCCAGACGTGCGCTGGCACCATGTTCTTGATCTTGGCAGGTTCTTCACGGCGCAAATGCAGGATCGATTCGGCGGCCTTCATCTCTAGCCGCGCCCGTGCGAACTCCAGCCCGCGAGGGCCCACCCGCGGCATGACCCATGCCATAATCCCACGCAACCAATCGGGCATCCGGCGCAACGGCAAGCCACCTGCCGCAAGTTTGGTATTTTCGATAAATCCCTTTACCGACCCCGCGCGTTTGCCGCGAGACCCCGGAGCGGCAAGAGTTACTTCTGTTCGCAGTCCATCCAGCATCTCTTGCCCCCGCGCATTGCGCACGATCAGCCATTGTTCACCTTCTCCGGCCATGTAGCCGACGGTGATGTCGGCCAATCGGTTGGTGTAATCAACACATGTCCGGCAGGTGACGGGAAAGAAATCCGGCGGCAGATTAGAGAGCGGCAGCTTCAAAAACGGGATCAGGCGCTGTGTTCCGTCCGAAAAACGTATTTCCACGTGATAGTCGGCGCGGAATTCCAGATAGGTGACAGTTTCGGGTGCATCGGTCAGGCGGGCCAGGAAACTGTGGAAGTTCTCTGTGGTGGTATTGTCGGAACAGGGTGTTCCGATCACATAGACCCGCTTAAACCCCAACGATGCTTCAAGGGCGCGCAGGGCATAGACCTGACACGGTATGCCAATGACCGCGATACGCTTGTGGCCAGCAGCGGCCGCAGGCTCGAGCAGCGCCAGCAAAGGTGCGTAGCCCATGCGCATGCCGCGCGCCTCCGACATGTCGGCCACATTCGTGATAATCGCAGGTCGTGGCCGCCAGCGGTCGGTCGGGTCAGGCACCATGGTCAGCACCGCGTCGATCTTGCCGCTTTCCAGCAACTGTTCAGCCAGTCGCGTCGTCAGGCCGGTCCATTGGGCGCCCTCGCGGGCGGGGGTAAGTGCCGCGCGATACATCGCGGTTGCGACGCCAAAGAAACGGGCATCACCGGAGTTTCGGGCGCTGTCGCCATGCACGCGTGTTTCCAAGGTTGGGTAGTCGGGTTTGATGAATTGGCAGGCTTTGCCGCAAGCGGACGGGTCCTGCATCCGCGAAACACCACAATCGGTACACAGGGCGCGCGGGGCAGGATCACGAAAGGTCGGAGCGTTTGTCGTTGTGTCACCATAATGCCGTGGGCGCCACTGTCTAGTTTGATTTACAGGCTGGCCTCCACAGCGATCTGTCCCCGCCCCCTTTCCCTTGGGCCAAACACGCGGTAAAGGGGCGCATCTGAAACAAGGAGCCAGCCAAATGGGCTATAGAATCGCCGTTGTGGGCGCCACTGGTAATGTGGGCCGCGAAATGCTGAACATCCTCGCCGAGCGGGAATTCCCCGTGGACGAGATTGCCGTACTTGCCAGCCGTAAATCGCTTGGCACCGAAGTCAGCTTTGGCGATAAAACCTTGAAGACCAAAGACCTTGATACGTTTGATTTCACGGGTTGGGACATGGCGCTGTTTGCCGTTGGTTCAGACGCCACGAAAATTTACGCGCCAAAAGCTGCCAAAGCCGGTTGCGTCGTGATCGATAACTCTTCGCTTTATCGCTATGATGCGGACATTCCGCTGATTGTACCGGAAGTGAACCCGCAAGCCGTGCACGGCTATGCCAAGAAAAACATCATTGCGAACCCGAACTGCTCTACTGCGCAGATGGTTGTCGCCCTCAAACCGCTGCACGATCGCGCCACGATCAAGCGGGTTGTTGTCAGCACTTACCAGTCCGTTTCCGGCGCTGGCAAAGGCGGCATTGACGAACTGTGGGACCAGACAAAGTCGATCTACAACCCGACAGACAGCAAGCCGCCCAAGCAGTTTACCAAGCAGATTGCATTCAATGTGATCCCGCACATCGACGTCTTTCTGGACAGCGGCGAGACCAAAGAAGAATGGAAAATGGTCGCCGAGACGAAAAAGATCGTGGACCCCAAGATCAAGGTCACGGCTACCTGCGTTCGTGTTCCCGTATTCGTCGGCCACTCTGAAGCGATCAATATCGAGTTCGAAGAGTATCTTGACGAGGATGAAGCCCGCGACATCCTGCGCGAAGCACCCGGTGTCATGGTGATCGATAAACGTGAAGATGGTGGCTATGTCACACCTATC
>CBDTYC010000072.1:0-10514 GCA_965364495.1 uncultured Yoonia sp.
GCAGTCTCGATTGCGATTTGATAGCCGCAATAGCGCGCGATCAGATAGACCGCCAGATCATGCCATGCGCTGACACCGCCTGCGGTGACAATACGGTCAAGTTCTGCGGCAAGACAAAGCACGGATTCATTGCGAAACGTGATTTTCGGAAAATGACGCTGGAACATATCGCGGTATGCCCAATGCGCGGTTGCCTGATGTCCATCCAGAAGTCCGGATTCAGCCAGCAGCAAAGCCCCCGAACACACCGACGTCAGCAGCGCCCCACCTTGGTGCATCCGCTTAAGCCAGCCAACTTCGCGCGGATACCTGCCTTTGGGAACATCATAAATCGAGGTATACATATCGCAGACGATAACCGCATCGGCACTTTCGATCTGCGTCGTTGCATTTTGCGGCTCGACCGGAATGTTGCCAATACAATGAAAGGGCCTGCCATCGGCAGAGGCGATCCGGACATCCAGCAGTTCATCACCGGGTGTGCCGTTGACCATATCCGGGTAAACCGCACCTGCGGACATCAGGACATCATAAAGGCCATAAAGCACCGATGCAGATGTTTCCGGCGCGGCAAGCAGGACGATAAGCGGCTTCTTGACGGTGTTCATTTCGCCCTCCTGTCCGAAACGGCACTGTTTTGGCGTATTTGCCATAGTCGCCTGTCCAGTATGCCGCGCCTTTGGCAAAATTGCCACTGACATACTGACCAGCCGTCCCATAGCATTCCAATCAGGCCACAAAAGGAAATGATCATGCACAGCGCGGAGAGTGAACAAGGCCTGCGGCAAATCGAAACTGCCGCAGAAGTATTCCTGGGCGGGGACAACGGATATGACGAGGCCCGTGCTGTCTGGAATGCGATGATTGACCGACGGCCTGCGATGATCGTGCGATGCCGGACCACGGACGATGTCATTGCAGCGGTCAAACACGCCGCCGCCCATGACCTGCCGATTTCCATTCGCGCCGGAGGGCACAATGTTGCCGGCCACGCAGTCTGCGAAGACGGCCTCATGATTGATCTTGGTCTGATGCGCGATGTGACCGTTGACGCCGACAAGCGCATCGCATCAATCCAAGGCGGCGCGCAGTGGCGTGATGTCGACAGCGCCACGCAGGCGCATGGTCTGGCAACGCCGGGTGGACTGGTTTCGGAAACCGGTGTCGCAGGGCTCACGCTTTCGGGTGGAATTGGCTGGCTTCGGGCCAAGCACGGGCTGTCGATTGACAATCTGGTCGCGGCGGATGTGGTCACGGCGGACGGTAAATTGGTCCGCACGAATTCAGATGAAAACCCCGATCTGCTATGGGCCCTCAAGGGCGGTGGCGGCAATTTCGGCGTTGTTGTCCGGTTTGAGTTTGCGCTCCATCCAATGGGTCCCGAAGTCATGTTTGCAGCGCCCATCTATGCCGTCGAGGATGGACCCGGACCAATCCGTGCATGGCGCGAATTTCTGGCGAAACACAGCGATGTGGTCGGGTCGATCTGCGAATTTTCGACGGCTGGTGGTGAGGACTTCCCCGAAGAAAGCTGGGGCAAACGTGTCTACACTCTGGCCTGCGTTTACAATGGCGACGCCGCCGAAGGCGAGGCCGTACTGCAACCGCTTCGTGAACTGGGTGAAGTGGTTGCCGATTTTTCAGGCCGGATGAATTACTGCGATGTGCAGCAGCTATTTGACACGCTGATGCCCGCCGGAGCATTCCGCTGTTATTGGAAAGCGCGCTACCTGTCGGGTCTGTCGGACGACATGATTGATCTGGCTATGAAGAATGCCCAGTCGGCCCCCTCAGACAACGCCATTTCATCTTTGTGGAATTTTGGTGGTGCCACGGCGGACATACCCGCAGAGGCAACAGCCTTCGGTGACCGGTCGATGGGCTGGATGTATTCGCTGGATGGGGTTTGGTCGGATGCCGTAGACGATGCCGCCAACATCGCATGGGCGCGAGACGGTTGGGAAAGTGCGGCACCTTATGGGCATCACGGCAGAGCTTACTTGAATTTCCCGGGCCACGGCGAAGACGGAGACGCACTCACCAAGGCGTCGTTCGGCGCGAATTATCAGCGACTGGTTGCCATCAAGACGAAATACGACCCCGACAACCGGTTCCGGTTCAACCAGAACATTCAGCCAGAGGTTTGATATGACTGTCCCTTCCCTCCTTCCCCCGATGGGCAGCGGAGAAATCTTCCTCACCGAAGGCGGCACCGAAACCGAAATCATGTATCGCCATGGTTTTGATTTGCCGGAATTTTCAATGCTGCCGCTACTCGACAACCCAAAGGCGGTATCAGCCATTCGCGCGGTGCTTTCGCAGCAACTGGATGTCGCTGCAGAATTTGGACTGTCGTTCCTGCTAACGGGGCTGGACTACCGCGCGAGCCCGGACTGGGGTGCCAAGCTGGGCTATTCTGCTTCTGCATTGGCAGACGCAAACATCGCTGCAATTGCGCTTCTGCGAGATATTGCAAAAGGCTACGAAGGCCAAATTCCGCGCTTGATGATTGGCGGCATTCTTGGGCCTCGTGGTGATGCCTATAGCCTGAATGAACAGATCACAGCAGAAAGCGCCGAAGACTACCATGCTGTCCAGCTGGCGACGTTAAAACAGGCAGATGTCGATTTTGTCTGCGCCGCGACATTCAACAACGTCGCTGAATCCGTCGGGGCCTTGCGCGCGGCCAACCAGATCAGTGTGCCGCTGTCCGTGTCTTTGACGCTCGACAGTTCGTGCCGATTGAAATCCGGTCCAACGCTGGCAGAGGCAATCACCGAAATTGATGCGCTTGCCGGCGATGCCGCCCCAGAGTTCTATATGATCAATTGTTCACATCCGTTGGAATATGAACCGGCACTGGGCAACGGCGATTGGATCAAGCGCCTGCGCGGGGTGCGTCCGAACGCGTCGAAAATGGAGAAACTTGCCCTGTGCAAGTTGGGACATATCGAGGACGGCGACCCTGTCGAACTTGGCACGCAATTGCGCGACCTGTCGGAACGCTACCCGCATATGGATATTTTCGGCGGCTGCTGCGGCACAGGACACAATCATCTGCGGGAAATCGCAAAGGCTTTGGTGCGCTGAATGGCGCGGCACGTGCAAAGGATTTTAGCAGACCGGCCCCATAAGAGTATCCGTACGACCAAAAACTAGTCGCGTCAGTGCTGCAAGCTATCCAAGAAAATGCGTATTTCATGCATCATCTGCGCCCAGCTATCCTCTTGCGGAAGGGGGACATGGTTTCTGCTTTCCAGTGACACGTATCTGGCGCCCGCTATCTCGCTTGCGATAAGGCGTCCTTGTTCGACCGGCTGCACCGCGTCGGATAGCGCATGGATACCCAGCGTGGGAGTGCGCACAGAAGACCGTATTACCGACCCATCACCCCGGTCGATTTTCTTGCGCAACACCGCCGCATTCTCCGGCGACACCGTTTCAGTTTGCATCTTGATGAAATTCGCCAACTGAAGGGGTGTCGCATCGGGCATGAACAATGTTGAAAAGGCATTCACAAAGGGGCTCCCTTCCTTGCCCCAGCCTGCCCTGATCAGACCCAGAATGGTGTCCTCGTCGATATCCCCCGGGGCAGCATCGCGCAGGGCGCGCCCCTTGGCAAATCCACCGTATAGGACCAGTCCGGTAACGCGCTCTGGATAAAGATGCGCAAAGCGGATGGCGACGGGGACCGCCTGTGATGCCGCAAATATGGGAAAACGGTCCAATTTGTTAGCATTGGCAACAGCTTTCAGGTCGTCAACAAAGGCATCAAGGTCAGCGCCTTCAAGGTCGCGCGAGGACAGGCCAGTACCCCTTTGATCATAGCGATAAAGCGTATTCTTGCCTTCAAGGGCTTCGATCAATGGCCGCCAGACAGGACTGTGCCAATCAAGCTCCAAGTGCGAAAGCCAATGCGCAACCCTGACCAATGGCGGTCCATGCCCACTTTCGGAAAAAGCGATCCTTGCGTCATTGGATGACCTCGTGAACTGGATGTTCTGCGTGTCCGAACGGCCTTTCTCGGATGGTTTTTCTGGCCGGGCAGAAGTTTCGGTCACGGCAACATTAAGCTGAAACCCCCTGCCGTGAACTGTCTTGATGATCGCTTGTGCCTGACCAGTGTCACCAACGGCCTTTCGCGCGGCATTGATCCTTGCACTGATTGTCGCGTCCGAAACACTTAGCCCGCGCCACACTGTTTCGACAAGCGCGTCCTTGGTCACCATCCGGCCGCGCAATTCAACAAGGGTCAACAACAGATCAAAGACCTGCGGCTCAAGATGAATCGGCTGCCCGTCGCGAAGAAACAGGTGCTTATCAGGGTCGATCAAACAGTTTTCAAATGCGTATGCCATGAAACATTGAACGGCCTTTGGGCCGCAAGACACAAGAACTTTGCGTCCAAGGTCGCGGAATAATCCAAATGACAAGGATTTCTAAAGGACGTCTTCAAGCTTTGTCTCGGCCACTCCCATCTACTGGAAACATCACAGCAAAGGAGAGCAAGCGATGCAACAGGCCGAAACACAATCAATCAAGCGCCGCCCGGATGGGTCAATCGATACGGCGTACTACATGCAGATCGGTCGGCAGGAACGATCCGCGCAGGCACACGCACTGGCGAAACTGGCAATCCCCAAACGGCGCAGCTTTTCGTTGCGGTTTTGGTCGATGAAGGTCTCGGAGGCCTGAAACTGCCCAGTCCAGTTTGACGCGCGCGCGGGACTTGCCGATCCCGTCTGACCAACGCCCCTAGAACTCCTCCGTGTTTGTGTGGCGTCCGCCCAACAAAAGGACGGACGAATAAAGTCACGATCACGGACGTACAGATCATTGCGACGCGCACATACAGGGGCAATCCCCCCATTACTAATGGGGTCCAGCCGTAGAATTTACGCGGCCGCCGATGACGTTAGCCGATACGTCCGGTGATGCAGCCCGTATCCGGATTGAAAGAAGCGTTCGATCTGGGAAAGCCCTGATAACTCATCCGCATTGCCTTGTCAGCGTCATAGAACACCGCACAAACAGAGTACTCGGTATCGCTTATGCGCGTGTATGTGTAGGGCACGTCAGTTTCGTTATCGACAAGAACGCTCGCCTGAATTTCTATCCCGCCGCAATATGATCGAATGCTTTGCAAGTTCAGTTCAGGTGGCAACTCTGGCTGCATGATCCGCCAGTTCTCGCAATGAAGTGCAGCCGCAATTTGCCGGAGATTGTCGTAACGCCGTTGGTCAAACACGTCCTGTCTGGCCGAACTCGGCCCGCCTACTGTAAGAATTCCCACGATGATCGCGACCACAATCGCGGCAGTTACACCCACATAGAAAGCTCTATTGCCCACCTCTGAGGTACTCCACATCACGCAGGTAAAATACAAAAATTGCCAAGGTAACAACGCCAACGGTGGCGGCCTTTAGCACGAACCGCAACGTCGCCGTCCCTTCCAGAAACCCGTAAATCAGAAATACCGCGTCACCCAAGAAAGTCATCGCCGCGACAAATAATGCAATATATGTCAGATACTTGCGCACAAGCGATTGGCGACTTCTCGCGTCTTCTTCGACGCGGCTACGGACATAGTACGACATCCACAGGAAAACCGGCGCAGAGACGATCAAGGTCGCAATTGCCCATCGCATACGACTGGTGGCCCTCAGCTCGACATAAGGAAGATCGGTCGGGTCCGGCATCCGAATATCCAGTATCGCATGAACGAGTGTTATCAGATTGACCGCTGTGTATGTCAGCGCCGTAAACAGGACGGCATAGATAAAAACGTCGCGCGCTGTAAGTTGGGGGCGTGGCACCGGAACGGGGGGTGTAAAGTCAGCGTTTGCATACTGCCCGAGGGCTGCATTGATTTCATTTCCTAACCAACCGGCGTCTTCCAAAGCCTTGCGGATTTCAGCGCGGGACCGGTTGGCCAACAAAGCGTCACGGACGAAGCGCCCTAGCGGATCCTTTGTTTGCATGCGGTTATCTCCATTCCGGCGGTGGTCAGAAGCTAGGTTAGTGAACCTCTACCGCGTTGACAAATATCAAGATGCGAGCAGTCCGGCAGGTGAACGCTGTGATTCAAGTGCCTGTGTGGTGCGGGTTACCCGTCACGTCCGGGTTCGTTCGGATTGTCAGAGAACAGCGCGATCTTGTTGCCCTGCGGGTCGCGCAGGTAGCCAACGTAAAAACGCGGTCCATACGCGGCACGAAAGCCGGGCGGGCCTTCGTCAAATCCGCCTGCGGCAATTGCCGCGGCATGAAGATCACGCACTTGGCTTTGGCTGCGCACCTCGAATGCGACCATTGCACCGTTTCCGGCCGATGCGGGTTGTCCATCAAAGGTCGGCTTAACATAGAAATCGGGAAGGACGGGGGACTGCCCCGACGCAACAGGCAACGCGTAGCTAAGACCCTCGGGCCCCTCTTTCAGTCTGTAATCAAGGGCTGGCAGGAAAGCCGCGTAAAACCGTTTCGCACGCGCGATGTCATCAGCACCAACAGTGACGTAGGCAATCATGCTGGCTGGTCCTTTCCGGAGTTTCCGGCAGTGCCGCGGATTTGCTGCATGATCCTAGGCCAACATACAATCAGCCACAATAAACATCCGATTGACTGAATACGCCTGCCCCCACGACGCGGCGTTTATCAGGCGAACACAGCGGCCAAGGCCCGTTTGAACAACTGTTGCCGCTATTCGCTCCACCCGTGCACATGCACGTCATGGCCCGAATGCGCTTTGAGTATCTTGACTGCAAGGTCCTCTCTCTCTTTGTCGCGTGTACGGACCCACATCAGAATCCCGCCGTGGCGGATCTGGTTTTCATAGTATTCCTTGTGATGCTTGCCGACACGGCGAGCCAATAGTGTGCCCAAGACAGCCGCAGGGCTGCCCCCGATGGCGATCGCTGCGATGGATGCAGCAAGCGTACTTGCCGGTCCAAGCATGGCTGCCATGGCAATATACGATCCCACGAAGAAGAAACCGCCCGCGATAGCGCCTTCCAACTCACCGATTGCTTCCTCGGACACAAAATGGGCGCGGGGTGCGCGCGGGTCATCTTCAAGGTCCGCGGCACGCCAGTAGGCCTTGCCTAGCCTTTCTTCCAGAGTTTCCTGACTTCCCAAAAGGCTGATGTCCGAATGATGAAAGCCGACAGCGCGAAGATCATAAAACGCAGCTTGCTGTGCCTCAAACGTATCAAAAACGCCGACAGCTTCGGGGATGTTGATATAGGTTACTTTTTCGGTCTTTTCGGCGTCGGGATTTACCATCTGGATCTCCAAGATTTTGCATGGTCGGCAGCATTGCGAGGCCACCATGGCGTAGTCGGAATTTGGATGATTGAGATACGTCAAGGGTGTCTTGAGTACGACGACATATCGCGACGGGCGCGGCGGCCGCGCGGAAATCCGAAGGCCAAGGGTCTGACCATGCCGGGTCAATCCATGAATGAAGTTCGCCTGATGCGCGCCATTCTTGACAAATGTCAGCCAAAGCCCGCAATCGCTGCCTTTAGATAACGGCGATGACAAGGTTTCAAACAACACTCGGTCAACGATCGGCCTACGCGATAGCGTCCATTGCGGCGATCGTTTCCGCGATTTGTCTTGAACTGTTCGCATCGGTCGAGACCCGACCGGTAATCGGCGGCTTTCCACTTTTTCCAGCAACAATTTTTGCCGCCGGTGTCGGGCTGTTGCTGATCACCTTTCTGGAAAAACGGGGCGCAAGTCCACGGCACCCCATGCGCGTAGCCCCACAAAGTGCCGCCAAAATCCTGTTGCTCGGCGGCATTCTAGCGCTTCCTCCGATCATGATCGACGTCGCCTTGGGCTTTCCCGAGGACCTTAATCTTCCGCTTCCTGACGCACTTTTCTTCTACCCCGGCATCGCCCTCGTCGCCGAGGTCGTTTTTCACCTCCTGCCTCTTGCACTCCTCAGCATGTTTTTCTTGCGAACGCCGACACCTGCTTGGCTGATCTGGCCTGTCGTCGTCGTTGAACCGATCTTCCAGCTGTCGTTTCTTTCCGGCCCAAGCTTGCTAGGCGTGCTGGTTCTGGCAAATGTCTCTTTGGTCAGCGCGGCGCAGCTTTGGCTTTTTCAGCGTCACGGATTTCTAGTGATGATCGGGCTTTGTTTGGTGCTCTACTTCTTCTGGCACATCGCCTGGGGCCAGTTGCGGCTGGTCTGGCTAGGCGAGGAACAAACGCATGGAAGCGATAGGCGTGAGGGCAGTATCCACCACCGCCTTCCCATTATCTGTCTGGTCCCGCGCACAGGCCTTTTCGACTGGTTTGCCTTGAGCAAGATCAATCACGACCGCGCGGCGCATGGTATCGGTTGATGTAGATAAGCAAGCTGGTCGGCTCGCTTTCGTCCTGTCATCAAAGGAGTTTGCACGATGAGATTACCAATTGTCAGCCGTTTCACCCACACAATTGCGATCCTGTTCGTTTTCCTTGGGGCTTCTGTAGGAGGTGCTGAGACACGAGTGGGTTCAACCGTCGAAAGTCGCGTCCTTGTCGGCTTCAATGTGAACGACGCCGCGATAGATGCTTCACTTCCTGAAGGCTGGAATTCAGTCACTCTACCCCAAGGACCATTGGGCGGTTCCAACCTCATCGTTGCGCTGATTGACCGGCATCTGATCGTCGATGCCGATGGCGCACCACAACAACCATCGTCGGGTCCAATTGTGGCTTTCCTTGCCTATGCGCGGCATAGCGACGTTGAGGGATTGCGCGGATTTGTCACGCGCGTCTACGAAGAGCGCCCCTTGGTCGATCCCTACCGCAATTCGGTAGCCGCTGACATTGACCGGATTGCAGGATATTCGGATGCTGGTGGCGGTGAACGATCACAATCCGAACGCTGGACCGTTCAAACTGATGCCGGTGACGTTCTCGCGCTTGAGCTTGACTTCAAAGTTGGAGGCTTCAGGTGGACGACAGACGGAGAGAGCCGGCCATATTCGGCAACAGATCCGGACTTTTTTCGGATTTATCGCTATGATCAACTGGCCGGTTTGGCAATGAATACGGCGATGGGGCAAACATTGGACGGGGCTTTCACGCTCGCTGCGACGGGTCCTGATCTTTCGCAGCTTTTCGATGGCAGCGAACTGCTAACCGCTATCGTTACTATCCCGACCTACATCAGAGAGATTTCGCTTCCCTGAAGGCGCCACAGGCGTTCGCGGCCAACCGACTGTTTGTGCAATCCGCCCGGGACGTTTTCCTTTGACTGGCCTTCAGCCATTTTGGGTACAGCAAACCTCACCCGACGTCACTGTAGTGATCGCGCTGGCCGCTTGCATAGCTTTGGAGTAAGCGTCGGTCATCAGACCGGCCCAAGGAAGCACGATGACTGAACCAACATCCCCGCTGCGGATTGATATTATTTCCGATGTCATGTGCCCTTGGTGCGTGATTGGCTATCGCCAGCTTGCAACTGCCCTGCAATCAAAGGACGTCGCGCACGAACTACATTGGCATCCGTTCGAACTGAACCCGAATATGCCAGCCGAAGGTCAGGACTTGCGTACCCATCTGGCTGAAAAATACGGAACCACGGCGGAACAATCCGAGGCAAACCGCGCGCACATGGCAGCACTTGGTTCAGAGCTGGGTTTCCAGTTCAATTTCGTTGAAGGTTTCCGCATGCACAACACATTCAACGCCCACCAGTTGTTGCATTGGGCGGAAGAACATGGCCGCAAGCATGACCTCAAACAGGCGCTGTTTGAAGCCCATTTCACAAATGCCTGCGACCTGTCGGATGATACCGTCCTTGTTGATATCGCTGCAGAGACAGGTCTGGACCGCGACGAGGCGAAAGCCGTCCTTGCCGATCAAAGATTTGCAGCAGAGGTCCGCAAAGAGCAGAATTTCTGGACCAGCCAAGGCATTAACGGCGTTCCGGCCGTGGTCTTTGATCGCAAGCATCTGGTCACCGGGGCGCAGGGCGTCGATAACTACACCAACATCCTTGAGCAGCTTCAAAAAATGCGCGCCCAAGCCTAGGACGCAGCCGCAGTTGCCATCAAACCCTGTCGATGATCGCATTCAATGCAGCCTGTGTTGCGCCGCTACCGGACGCAAGCACCGCATGTGCGGCCTGCACCATCTTGCTTTGGGCGGCGAGATCGATACTGGCCACCGCCTTTGCCAAACCATTTGCATCCGTGATGACACGCGCAGCACCAGCAGCGCCGAGGGCCGCATATATCTGCGCAAAGTTCGCCACATGCGGCCCATGCAAGATGGCCGTGTCCAATTGGGCCGCTTCATAGGGGTTATGACCGCCGATCACCTCGAGCGAACCACCAATCAATGCGATCGGGGCAATCCTGTACCATAGCCCCAGTTCGCCCATCGTATCAGCCAGATAAACTTGCGTCCGGGCAGTGATTTCATCCTGCTTGCTGCGTTGCGCCACGACAAATCCGGCCTCTGCACATAAAGCAGCAATTGCCTCTGCACGTTCAGCATGCCGCGGCACAAGGATC
>CBDTYC010000073.1:0-10489 GCA_965364495.1 uncultured Yoonia sp.
TATCGGTCGCGCGGCGCACCAGTTCGGGGTTGCTGTCAACGACAGTCACATCGTTCTTCTCGCCAGAGAGATGGCGGGCAATCTGCCAGCCAACCTGCCCTGCGCCGCAAATGATGACTTTCATGCGTCGTCGCCTTCAAGATACGCCACGCGACCGCCCGCTTTGTTGGATGTAACGACGCCCAGCGACTTTAACTTGCGGTGGAGTGCCGAACGCTCCATCCCGACAAAGGACGCCGTGCGACTGATGTTGCCGCCGAACCGGTTGATCTGCGTCAGCAGGTATTCGCGCTCGAACAACTCGCGTGCTTCACGCAACGGCAAGGTTGCAAGTCCACCAGCCAAGACAATGCGGCCTTCCTCGCCACCGCCTTCTTCGACGCTGGGCAGCTCCTTGGCACAAATGTCACCGGTGTTTTCACCAAGGATAAGAACACGTTCCACGACGTTCTTCAACTGGCGCACGTTTCCTGGCCACAACATCGTCTGCAACAAAGCCCGCGCATCATCTGCCAGATGACGCAATGGCAAACCCTGCGCCTTGTTAAAGACAGCGATGAAGTGTTCTGCCAGCAGCGGGATATCCTCGCGGCGTTCTTCCAGCGACGGGACAGCGATTGGAACAACGTTCAGGCGGTGAAACAGCTCTTCCCGAAATGTGCCCGCAGCAATCGCCGATGGCAGATCACGGTTGGTACTGGATACAACACGCAGATCGACCTGCACCTTGTCTGTACCACCGACGCGCTGAAACCGTTGATCCACAAGAACGCGCAGGATTTTGGACTGCGTTCCCAATGGCATATCCGCGATTTCATCAAAATAGACGACGCCGCCATTTGCCTCTTCCAGTAACCCGTGTTCAATTCCACGTCCGGAATCTTCGCGTCCAAAAAGCACCTCTTCCATGCGCTCCGGCTCGATCGAGGCTGAATTCACAGTGACAAACGGCGACGACGCGCGGTTGGAATTGGCGTGGATATAACGTGCCGCAATCTCTTTGCCAGCACCGGCGGGGCCGGTCAGCATGACGCGCCCATTGGATTTGGTCACTTTGTCCAATTGCGATTTCAGCATCCGGAATGCGGCGCTATCGCCCAGCATTTCGGTGCTATGGCTATCGCCGCGCTTTAGCTCGACGTTTTCGCGCCGAAGCCGCGATGTTTCCATGGCGCGGCGGATCACCACCAGAAGCTGGTCAATATTGAACGGCTTTTCGATGAAATCATAGGCGCCCTGTTTGATCGCGGCGACAGCAATCTCGATATTGCCGTGACCGGATATGATCACAATCGGTATTCCGGGATGCTCTCGCTTGACGGTCTTGAGGATATCAATCCCGTCCATATTGCTGTCCTTCAGCCAGATGTCCAAAATCATCAGCGCCGGAGGCTCGGCTGCAATCTGTGCCATGCATTCGTCGGATGTGCCGGCAAGCCGCGTCGTAAATCCCTCGTCGATCAGGATTTCAGAAATCAGCTCTCGGATATCGCGTTCATCATCGGTGATCAGAATATCGCCCATTATTTCCCTCATGCTGGTACTTTTGTGGCCCGCGTCTGTGTCAAGACAACGGGTAATTGAATAATAGCGCAAGCCCCGGCATGGGACTGGCCGTCGAATATTTCTGCATCTGTCAACGTGAGCGTGCCGCCGTGCTCTTCGATGATCTTCTTCACAATCGGCAGACCAAGGCCGGTGCCCTTGTCGCGGGTGGTCACGTAAGGTTCGAACAAACGCGCCCTGTCCTCTGGCAAACCGGTGCCGTTGTCCGATATTTTCACGAACACGTGGCGATCATCATAAGACATGCGCAGTTGAATCTGGGGCACGTAGTCTTCGTTTTCGTGGCTCTGGGCATAGGATTCCGTCGCTTCACCCGCATTCTTTAGCAGATTGGTCAGCGCCTGCCCGATCATCGTATCGTCCATATCGACTGTGACGATCTCGTCAGGGATACTGGCGGCAAAATGCACATCGGGCTGACCCGTTATCTGCAAGGATAGTGCATCATGCACAAGCTGCGTCAGATCGGTACGCTTGAGTTCCGGTTCGGGCATACGGGCAAATTTTGAAAATTCATCAACAATGCGCCGCAAGTCATTGGTTTGGCGGATAATAACGTCTGTCATCTGCTCTAGCTTGTCAGCGTCGTGTCCGACTTGCCCCAAGAATTTCCGCTTGATCCGCTCTGCTGACAATTGGATGGGCGTCAGAGGGTTCTTGATCTCGTGTGCGATCCGGCGGGCCACATCGCCCCACGCGGCCATACGCTGTGCGCTCACCAGATCGGTCACATCGTCAAAGGCCACAACATAGCCTTCCAATGTGCCATCATCATTGCGACGCTGTGACATGCGCACCAAAAGGCTTTCTTGCTGACCACGCCGCACCAGATTGATCTGGTCTTGGACGCTTTCGCGTTCAGTCACGCATACCTCTTCATAAAGGTCCGCAAACTCCGGCACGGCGACCGCGAGTGCAGTGTTGGCCTGTTCGGTACTCACAGTCAGCAAACGGTGCGCAGACGGGTTCACAAAAGTCACGCGTCCTTTGGCATCAAGTCCAACCACACCTGACGTCACCGAACTCAGCACGCTATCAAACAGGCGGCCACGGCGTTCGGTTGTTTGATGGGATTCAAGCAACTCGTCGCGCTGGTGCTTCAGCTGCGTTGTCATCTGGTTAAAATATGTGCCCAACTGCGAAATCTCGTCTTCGCCGTCATCCTCGATCACTTGCACGTCCAGATCACCTGCGCCAACACGTTGCGACGCCGACACAAGTCGCCCGACAGGCCGCGATAGCCGCTCTGCGAACCACAGACCGCCCCAGATCGCCCCGAGGATCAGGATAACCGCAAACCCCATATACAGCAGGCCGAACTGGAACAAGAGCCTGCCCCGCTCGTTCGACAGGGCATCGTATTGCGCGACGGTTTCGGTTGTATCGTCAAGCAATGACAGCACGTTGCCATCGACCGCGCGAGTGACGTAAAGATAGCGGTCCCGAAACGCCGTCAGCGGGATCAATGCGCGGAATTCATCGTTCTGCAGGTCCTGGATAATCGCAAGACCTGTCTCTTCGGCCTCTTCGAACTGCGCGGGTGTCGGCCGTTCATAATAGAACTCGTAAGACTGTGCGCCCCGCGCGGCAATTGTACCTAGACCGTTGATTACAAAGGCCTCTGTCAAGCTGCGTTCAATCTGGGTTTGCACCTCGCCCAAGGCGCGGCGCACCTCGCCATCATCCATGAAAAGGTTATTTTGTCTTTCTCGGTTCAAATACGCGGCAAGCCCCTGCCCGTCACGTGTCAACTCGCGGGTGTGTTCTTCTTGGTAGGCCTGTGCCGTGGTCAGCGAGGTGCGCAGCACATTTCCGACCGGTTCCGAAAACAACCCGTCCAGCGCAATCGAGATCAGCGTGACCGAAAACGCCGCAACAAGCACAATCGGGACCAAAGCAGATAAGGCAAAGACACCCGTCAGGCGGACCGCCAATTGTGACCCTGCCGAACGTGCGCGGCGCGCTGAAATGATCCGCGCCACCTGACGCATGACCAAGGCCGCAACAATCAGGACATATGTCAGGTCCAGCAAAAGAACCATTTGCAGGGCGGTTGACGACGCCCCACGGTCCAACGGCCCGACGACAATGTAGGTTAGCGTGGCCAAGACCGGCGCGGCCACGATCAGCGTCAACGTCAGCGCACTTTGCACATGACGTTGGCGCAGCCAGCGGCTGAACCGTCCAAAGTTGAGACCTAAAAGGGTGCGCCGCAAGCGTTACGCCCTGTAATTGAGGTGAGGTTGCCCCCACGATACCGCTATTATTATGTGGTCTGACGCAAACTGACGTACGCGCGCCACGGTTATGTTGCGGTTTTACATCAATTTGCGGCGCCGTGTCACGCGGATATCGAGGTCCGTGATTTTCTTTCGCAACGTATTGCGGTTGATCCCCAGTAAATCGGCGCATTTCGCCTGATTTCCACCCGTTGCATCCAGCGCAATCTCGATGAGCGGGCCTTCAACCTCTTTCAATATCCGGTTGTAAAGGCCCGGAGGCGGCAGCACACCTCCGTGCAGGTCGAAATAGCGACGCAGGTGTTTGCCCACGCTCGCGCTCAGCTTCTCGCCCTCGCTGCCAGAACGCAAAGGTTCAATCGCGGGCTGGTTGCCCAGAACAAGTTCAACCTCGCTGCGGGTGATTTCTTCTTCGGCGGACGTAAACACCAAGCGGCGCACGGCGTTTTCAAGCTGGCGCACATTGCCAGGCCAGCTGTAAGCGCGAACCAGATCAAGCGCAGCGGCGCCAAACCGCCGCACAGGGGCACCGTCACGTTCGGCGCGGGCAAGAAAGTGTTCGGCCAAAAGCGGGATGTCATCGACACGTTCGCGCAAGGAAGGCACATCAACTGACACCCCGCACCGCCGGTAAAACAAATCCTCGCGGAACTGCCCGTCTTCCATCCGTGCCATCAAGTCAGATTGCGACGTCGCCATAATCCTCGGGGCATTGTCACCCAGAGTATCCAGCATCCGCACGATCCGCCCCTGCGCGGGCTCTGACAAATCGCTGACCTCGTCAAAAAGGATCGAACCACCTTTGGCGCGGCTCAGAACTGTAGATGGACCATCCATCCCCTCCAGATCAGGCGCAGAGACCACAACGAACGGCAGGCTGCGGCGGTCGGAAAAGTCATGGACAGCACGCGCGATCAAAGATTTCCCCGTACCACTTTCCCCCGTAATCAGAACCGGCAATTGCGTGTTCATGACCCGCGCAACCAACCGGTAAAGCGCCTGCATCACAGCCGTACGCCCGACAAGCGGCAGGTCACCGCCCTGCTCGTTTGCGCGTGCGTCGGGGCTGCGTGTCACCGGTGCGCGGCGCTTAACCTCAAGCGCACGGGCCGCGCGTTTCATTAGATCAGGCAGGTCAAACGGTTTGGGCAAATAGTCGTATGCTTCTGCTTCTGCCGCCTGAATGGCCGTCATGATCGTATTCTGCGCCGAGATGACAATCACAGGCAGGCCCGGACGGGCTGCGGAAATCTTTGGCAATTGTTCAAGGCCGTTCCCGTCAGGCATCACAACGTCCGAGATCACCAGATCGCCTTTCCCCTCATCAACCCAACGCATCAGCGTTACGAGAGAAGACGTGGCGTGCACTTTGCAGCCGGCGCGTGTCAGCGCTTGCGTCAGCACCGTGCGGATTGTGCGGTCGTCGTCAGCAACGAGTACTGTACCGTCCATTAGTTATCTCCTGTCTGGGTATCTGGTGGCGCCACGGGCAATGAAATCCGGAACACCGTGCGGCCCGGTACGCTATCAACTGAAATCCAGCCGCCGCCATCGCCGATCAGTTTGGAAACCAACGCCAAACCAAGCCCGGTGCCGTTTTCTTTGCCCGACACAAAAGGTTCGAAAATATCGTCGGCAATCTCGGACGGAAGGCCCGGTCCATCATCAATGATCTCGACCTGTAGCGGCAACCGCGCTTGGGTTCCGTCAGACCGGCGCACCCGCAAAGACGTATCATAGAAGGAACGCAAGCGAATGCGCCCTGCATCGCGGCACGCTTCGGAGGCGTTCTTGATCAGGTTCAGAAAGACCTGCAATAGCTGGTCAGCGTCCGCCAGCGTTGACGGCAAGGACGGATCATAGTCTTCGATGAACAGCATATGCGCCCCGAAACCGACCGAGGCGGACTGCCGTGCGCGGTCAAGGATATCATGGATATTCACCGGTTTCAGCACGGGCGGCCGCAGATTTCCGAACTGTTCGACTTGTTCGAGAAGTTTCACAATCCGGCGGCTTTCTTCGACTATCAGATCCGTCATTTCCTGATCTTCAGAGCTAAGGCCCATCGACAAAAGCTGCGCCGCGCCCGTAATCCCTGCCAGCGGGTTCTTGATCTCGTGTGCCAGCATTTCGGCCATTCCGATCGCGGATTTGGCGGCTTTGCCTGTTGAATGGTTCTGGTTGATCCGGCTGGCGATCTCGCGCGGGCTGATCATGACGATCATCGTGTCGTCCGCCCCCTGCAGCGGCGCAAACTGGATGTTGCACAGCATTGGCGAACGCTCTCCACTGCCGACATCCACGTCGTTGACAAACAATGATGTACGGTTCTTGCGGGCACGTCCGAAAGGCGCCTCGAGCGGGGCATCAATCATCACTTTTTCCCACAGCTTCTGACCGATCAGCGATTTCGCCGACATATTCAAAAAGCTTTCCGCGGCGGGGTTGCTCATCGTGATCACATCATCGCCGTCCAGCATCAAAGACGGAACAGGCAACGACGACCAAAGCGCTTGACCTAAAATCATGCGGCAACCCTTTCGTTCAATGCATCCGGCAAGTCGCGCAAGACATGCACCGGATTGGCATGGGTCAGGGTGGCTTTGCGCAGCAACACGCCGGTTCCTGCATCATCCATGTACCATCCCAAATGCTTGCGAGACACCTTGCGGCCCATCTCTACCCCGTAAAACGACAGCATCGCTTCGTAATGGCTGCACACCATGTCGATCAGATCGGCGCCTTGCGGAATGCTGGGTGCGTTGGTGCCATGCAATGCTGCAGCCACTTGGGCCAGTACCCAAGGCCGCCCCTGCGCGCCGCGCCCGATCATGACGCCATCTGCACCAGACAGGCGCAACGCCTCGCGCGCAGTTGCCGCGTCAATGATGTCGCCGTTCGCGATCACCGGAATGCTGACCGCATCCTTGATCTGGTGGATCGCCGCCCAGTCCGCCGACCCTTTATAGAACTGGCAGCGGGTGCGTCCGTGTATTGTGACCAGCTTGATGCCCGCATCTTGGGCCCGTTTGGCGACTGCCGCCGCATTCAGACTGTCATGATCCCAGCCAAGGCGCGTCTTGAGCGTGACAGGGATGTCGACCGCGTTCACCACCGCTTCGATCAGGGACAAGGCGTGGTCGGGCGTGCGCAGCAAGGCAGACCCCGAATAGCCGCTTGTCACCTTCTTGGCAGGGCATCCCATGTTGATGTCGATAAATGCAGCACCGTTCGCCTCGATCATGCGGGCGGCTTCGGCCATCCCATAGGCTTCGCGTCCGGCGATTTGCACGGCTGTCCCTGCCTGATCATAGCCCAGTTCTGCCTTTTCACGGGCTGCTGGTTTGGCCTGAACCATCTCTTGGCTGGCAACCATTTCGCTGACGACCCAACCTGCCCCGAAGGACGCGACCAACTGGCGAAACGGCAAGTCTGTAATACCCGCAAGCGGCGCGAGCGCCACGGGTGGATCCAGTATCACGTCTTTCAAGACCAAAGATTCGTTATTTGCCAAAGGGCTGAACACTCAAAGACAGTTACATTTGACCCAATTGATAGGTCGAGATCGCAGCGATCACAACGAAACCAAGCCAAAAACGTCCTGCAATATTGGCATATGCCTATTTATTGTGCAAATCGACCGCGAAACTGTCGAATTGCGTCGCTCGGGTCCAGCCAATACACCTATGACACACAGGAACGGGTACATTATGAAGACAGCAGCAATTATCGTCGCCGCAGGTCGCGGCACACGTGCAGGTGGCCCGCTTCCCAAGCAATGGCAGACGCTATGCGGGCAATCTGTGGCCGCACATGCTTTGACCCGATTTGCGGCCCATCAACAGATCACACAACTTATCTTGGTACTGCATCCCGACGACGTAGAAACAAACCTTTGGCCCCGCGAACCTGCGGCCAAAATCGTCACAGGAGGCGAAACACGTGCGGCATCCGTGCGTGCCGGACTAGAAGCCGTCGATGCAGATGTTGACCAAGTCCTCATCCACGACGCCGCCCGTCCTTTGGTAAGCCAAGCAGTCATAGACCGCGTTCTAACAGCACTTGAAACCCATAATGGCGCAGCACCGGCTGTCGCGGTATCCGATACGCTTTGGCACGGGACCGCAGGCCAAGTCACAGGCGTTCAGGACCGCACCGAACTGTACCGCGCCCAAACCCCGCAAGGGTTTCATTTAGCGCCATTGATGGCCGCACATGCCATCAGCACAGGATTTGAAACCGACGATGTTGCCGTCGCCCGCGCGGCAGGGCTGGACGTGGCGATCGTGGCGGGCGATGAAGACAATATCAAAATCACCACGCCCGCCGACTTTGCGCGGGCCGAAAGACTGATGAGGCACCATATGGATATTCGCTGCGGCAATGGCTTTGACGTGCACCGCTTTGAAGCAGGAGATCACGTCTGGCTGTGCGGCGTACAGATCCCGCATACGCGGGGCCTGCAGGGGCATTCTGACGCCGATGTCGGTATGCATGCAATCACCGATGCGATTTATGGCGCATTGGGCATGGGTGATATCGGCCAGCACTTCCCGCCTTCCGACCCACAATGGAAAGGCGCGGCCAGCCATATTTTTCTGGAACATGCTGTTGGTTTGGCAACCAAGCAGGGCTTTTCCATCAGCAATGCCGACTGCACGCTTGTCTGCGAAAACCCCAAGATCGGCCCACATCAGGCGGCAATGAAAGCTGTCATGGCCGCCTATATGGGGCTGGACAGCGACCGCATCAGCGTAAAGGCCACAACGTCAGAGCGTCTGGGGTTCACCGGCCGCGAAGAAGGTATCGCCGCCCTTGCAACAGTCACATTGGTGAAAGAATGACCCATCTGATCGCCACGTTCTTTTACGTGGGCCATTTGCGCCCTGCCCCCGGCACTTGGGGTTCACTAGCAGCTTTGCCGGCCGCCTTGGCCATTTACCTGATTGCTGGCCCATGGGGTTTGGTTTTGGGTGCTGTGCTGTCGTACGCGCTGGGCGTCTGGGCCACCGGGGTCGAGACAAAGGGCAAAGACAACCACGACCCGTCAGAGATTGTCATCGACGAGGTCTGCGGCCAATGGATCGCGCTGCTTCCCGTCGCGTTTGGAGCCTCGGCCGCAGGTGTCGCGATTACAGATCTCTGGCCCGGATGGATCGCCGCATTCGCGCTGTTTCGCCTTTTTGATATAACCAAATGGGGCCCCATTGGATGGGCTGATCGCATGCACGGGCCGACAGGTGTGATGCTGGATGATGTCATCGCAGGCATTTTCGCGGCGATCGGCGTGACGGGATTGGCCGCACTTGCCCATTGGGGTTTCGTGACCCAGGTTAGTCCGACATGAGCAAGGCCGCCGACCTGCTGCCACTGGCGCGCGCAAAGGGCATGATGCTGACAACGGCAGAAAGCTGTACCGGTGGGATGCTGAGCGCCGCAATCACAAGTGTTCCGGGCAGCTCGGCTATTTTTGACCGGGGCTTTGTCACCTATTCGAACGCGGCAAAAATGGCGATGTTGGGTGTGCACGAAACGACGCTTGAACAGCATGGCGCCGTATCCGAACAGGTGGCCGCAGAAATGGCACAAGGCGCGCTTGCACGGTCGGCCGCGGATATTGCACTGTCCATCACTGGTATCGCAGGCCCCGGCGGGTCAGATCATAAACCTGAAGGGCGGGTGTGTTTCGGCATCGCGATGTCAGGTGGCGTAAGCACGCAAACTGTGGAATTCGGCGCAATGGGTCGGGACAATGTCAGGGCCGCGGCGCGGGATCACGGCCTTTCGATGCTCTGGGATGCGCTAACCTGAAAGCGGGCAATAACTATGCACACCCCGCAAATAGCGCCCATTTTTTAATCATTTCGAAAATTGCTGCATTTCACGGCACGCATTAACGGCTTTGCTTATTTAATCAGCGCCCCGAATCCTACCTAACCCCGTCAACAAAATCTGAATATGATGGAGGGGACTATGAACGGAGCGGATACAGCGTGGATCATTGTGGCCACGGCGCTTGTACTATTCATGACATTGCCGGGACTGGCGCTGTTTTACGGCGGGCTTGTGCGCGCGCGCAACGTGCTGAGCGTTTTCATGCACTGCTATGCGATTGCCTGCTTGATGAGCATCCTGTGGTTTGCCGTAGGTTATTCCATTGCGTTCGGGTCCGGCACCAGCGGGTTCTGGGGCGGTTTGGACAAGATGTTCCTCGCAGGCATTACTGCTGACACGCTGTCAGGCACCCTGCCCGAGGTTCTTTTCTTTGCCTTCCAGATGACCTTTGCGATCATTACACCTGCGCTGATTGTGGGTGCATATGTTGAACGGATCGGCTTTGGCTTTGTGTTGCTGTTCTCGGCGCTGTGGATGCTGCTTGTGTATGCGCCCGTGGTGCACTGGATCTGGGGCGGCGGAATGATGGCCGACGGCGGTATCTTCGGTGAAACCGGCGTGCGTGATTTTGCAGGCGGTATCGTGGTGCATGAAACGGCTGGTCTGGCTGCACTTGTGCTGGCGATCTTCCTTGGCGCACGACGTGATCCAAGCAAGCCACCGCACAACCCCGGTATGGTGATGATCGGTGCGGCGATGCTTTGGGTTGGCTGGTTTGGCTTTAACGGCGGATCGCAGCTGGCTGCTGATGGTGGTGCGGCGATGGCGATTACAGTCACGCATATTTC
>CBDTYC010000074.1:0-10348 GCA_965364495.1 uncultured Yoonia sp.
TTGAGCACGCCACGACGTGAAAACTTCGAATTGGACATAAATATCCTCCCTAGAGATTTGTGCCGATCCAACCTCCTCGTCGGACCCGCAGCCACTTATACAGTGCAATGCCACTTTGGGTCACGATTGCGGGTTGGATCAACAAACCATTGACGGGACTGCAAGAGTTTGTAAATTCATGCACAGAAAAGGTGTTAAGTCTGTAAATCGGTTTTCCTGCACTTGCAGAAAGCTACTGAAACTATTGGGGGATTTTGCTGTGGCAACAGAAAGGCTTACAGGGTCACGCATACGCGAAAAACGCCTTGATCAGGGATTGCGACAGGCGGCTGTTGCAGAAACAGTTGGCATTTCTCCATCTTATTTGAACTTGATTGAACACAATCGGCGCAGAATCGGCGGTAAGTTGTTGTCAGACATCGCCCGCGCCCTAGGGGTTGAGCCCGCACTGCTGGTTGATGGTGCAGATGCCGGTCTCTTGGACCAGATGCGAAGTGCTGCCGGCCAGCTTGGCGCAGATCTGGCAGCAAAGGTCGAAGTCACGCGCGCAGAAGAAATGGCCGCGCGTTATCCGGGTTGGGGGGCATTGATCGTGGCGCAAGCAGACCGGATCACGGCAATGGGGCAACAGGTTCAGGCGCTGTCTGACCGGATGTCGCATGATCCGCAACTTGCGGGGTCACTGCACGAAGTTATCTCGGCCGTGTCGGCGATCCGGTCGGCGTCATCTATCTTGGTGGGCCCCGAAAAGCTGGACGCGGATTGGCAACGCCGGTTCCATGAAAACATCCACAGTGACAGCTTGCGGCTCGCTACCAGCAGTGAGGCAATGATTGCCTATCTCGAGGCGCCTGACGCGCAAATCGATCAAACTGCTCCGATCGATCAGGTAGAGCGTTACTTGGGCCAGACGGCATTTCACCTTTCAGCATTGGAAGGTCGCAAAGCGGATGCGAAAGCATTTGCCGCAAAGAGCGGGCTGAAGGATGGCGCGCGGCAGCTATTGGAAAGTGTTGCCGCAAAGTATGTGCAGGATGCGGTTCTGCTACGTCTGGAGGAATTTTCGGACGCGTGCATAACACATCACTATGATCCAGCCGTTCTGGCGACCGTGTTCGACGTTCCGTTCTCTGCGGTGTTGCGCCGGTTGGCGAGTTTGCCAAAGGGGCAGGGCCATCCGCCATTCGGGTTGGCGATCTGTGACGCAGCAGGCGTGTTGACATTGTTAAAGCCTGTCCCGGGATTTTCGTTGCCGCGGGCAGGCGGTGCTTGTCCACTTTGGCCGCTTTATGCTGCGATGAGCCGTCCTTCCCAGCCGATCCGCCTCGAGGTGTCCTTGCCGGGATCCAAGGCGTCACGGCTTTTGTGCTACGCTATTGCCGAGACGCAACCGACGCAGCGCTTTGACGTGCCACCGTCGGTCCAGAGTACCATGTTGGTGATGCCCGACCCGCCGGAAAGCGGTGCATCGGCGATGCCTGTCGGGGTGTCGTGCCGCATTTGCCCCCGCGCCGAATGCACCAGCCGCCGTGAGCCGGCAATGGTGGGTGTACGGATGGAAACCGTGCTTTGACTCCGTATCGAAAGCGGGCAATAATTAAGCACAAGAGGAACCTATTTTCAAATGTAGGCGGATGAGGGAGGCGAGAAGATGGGCAAGCGCGTCCTTCTGATCGAAGATGAACCAAATATCATCGAGGCGATCAGTTTTATTCTGTCCCGCGACGGCTGGACCGTCCACACGCACGAAGACGGCACGAGCGCGATGGGCAAGGTACTGGCGATGCCCCCTGACATGATTATTCTTGACGTCATGCTACCTGGGCGCAGCGGCTTTGATATCCTGCGCGATCTGCGCGCGACGGATGTCACGAAAGATATTCCAGTGATGATGTTAACTGCGCGCGGTCAAGAAAAGGACCGCGAACTGGCGCAACGCCTTGGCGCGAACCACTTCATGACAAAGCCGTTCTCGAACACAGAGGTGCGCGACTACGTCCGCAGCTTCATGCAGGCATGAGCCGCCGGCCCAAGACGCCCGTCTTTCTGCAACGCGCAAACTATCGGCAACGGCGCGTGCGCGATGCTGCACGGTTGATCCCTTTTGTGGGCATCGTGCTATGGTCTTTGCCGATGTCTTGGACACAAAGCTCCGACGGGGGACGGGTCGGGTCCGAGGGAATTATTTATATTTTCGGCGTCTGGGTTGTGCTGATTGTGCTTGCAGCCTTTTTGGCCAGCCGCATTCGCGCCGATAATCCGCAAGACACACCGGACGATCCCACGGCATGATGTCCTTTAACGCCCTCATTCTTGCGGCACTTGCCTATGTCACGTTCTTGTTCATTATCGCCTTCTGGGCAGAGCGCCGCGCTGCGGTCGGTCGGGCCGAATTCCTGCGGTCGCCGTGGGTCTATACCCTTTCGATCAGTATTTATTGCACAGCTTGGACCTTTTATGGCGCGGTAGGCTATGCTGCACGATCGGGGTTGGAGTTTGTGACAATCTACCTTGGTCCAACCCTTGTGATGGTTGGGTGGTGGTGGATATTGCGGCGCTTGGTGCGGATCGGGCGGGCGCAGCGCATTACGTCGATCGCCGACCTCGTTTCTTCGCGCTTTGGTAAATCCACCCAGTTGGGCATGATTGTCACCGTAATCTCGGTCATTGCTGGCACGCCCTATATTGCGCTGCAATTGCAGTCTGTAACCCTGTCTTTCGCCGTCTTTGCACAGCTCGAGGGGGTCACATGGCAAACGGCTGACTTCAACGCGTCTGCGATGTGGGTTGCCGTTGGCCTTGCTGTCTTTACGATCCTGTTCGGCACGCGCAATCTGGACGCAAACGAGCGTCACAACGGCATCGTCATGGCTATCGCGGTCGAGGCGGTTGTCAAGTTGCTGGCGCTGGTTGGAGTTGGCGTTTTTGTCGTTTGGGGCATCGCGGGCGGACCTTCGCAAATGCTGGCGCGGATTGATGCTTCTGAAATCGTGCTTTGGGACCAGAGCGGAAGTCGCTGGATCAGCATTATTTTCCTGTCAGGCGCTGCGTTCTTGTGTTTGCCGCGGATGTTTCAGGTGTTGGTGGTCGAAAACACGGACGAGCGTCACCTGCACATCGCCAGCTGGGCTTTCCCGGTTTATCTGCTGCTGATGAGCCTTTTTGTGATGCCCATCGCCGTTGTGGGTCTGGATTTGCTGCCTGCTGGCAGCAACCCTGATCTGTTTGTACTGACCGTGCCGCTGCACGAGGGGCAGGGCGGGTTGGCCGTGTTGTCATTTCTGGGTGGCCTGTCCTCGGCGACTTCAATGGTGATTGTTGCCACAATTGCTTTGGCGACAATGGTGTCGAACCATATTGTTGTTCCCGTCTGGCTAAGCCTGCAAGCAAATCAACAGGCTGTCATTTCGGGTGACGTGCGGTTTGTGACGTTGCTGGCGCGTCGGTTGTCGATTGCGGCAATTCTGGCTTTGGGTCTTGTCTATTACCGGATGTCAGGAGGTGGTACAGCGCTTGCGGCGATTGGCCTGATTTCCTTCACTGGTGCGGTGCAGATCCTGCCCGCAATGCTCGGCGGGATTTTCTGGCGCGCAGCGACTGGCCGTGGCGCAGCCGCAGGTCTTTTGACAGGCTTGGCTGTCTGGATGTGGACGCTGTTCTTGCCCAGTTTCGGCGTCGATGCGTTCATTAGCCAATCTGTGATGGACAATGGTATTTTGGGCGTGGCGTGGCTGCGTCCGCAGGCCTTGTTCGGCATCGCTGGGATGGACCCGCTTGTGCACGGAATCATGTGGTCAATGATCCTGAATACTGCTTTGTTTATCTTTGTCTCGCTGGTGACATTTCCCGCTCCGCTTGAACGTTTGCAGGGCGCGCAATTCGTTAATGTATTCGACCATTCGACATCCGCGCCTGCCTGGTCGTCCGCTGCAGCGGGCGCCGAAGATCTATTGATAATGTCGCAGCGCATTCTCGGAAGCACACAGGCGCAAGCCATTTTCGAACAGGAATCAGCAAATCAGGGCAAGCTGGGTTTCTTGCCAGAAGTGACCCCAGCTTTTGTTGAACGGCTAGAACGTGAACTTGCGGGGTCGGTCGGCGCGGCAACTTCACATGCGATGATTGGTCAATTGATCGGCGGCAGTAGTGTCTCGGTAGAAGATCTGATTGCGGTCGCGGACGAAGCTGCGCAAATTCTGGAATATTCCAACCGGCTTGAGGCGAAGTCAGCCGAACAAGAGCGCACAGCGAGTGCTTTGCGCGATGCGAATGCAAAGTTGACTGCATTGTCGATCCAGAAGGACGCTTTCCTTAGTCAGATCAGCCATGAACTGCGCACGCCGATGACCTCGATCCGGTCGTTCTCCGAGATTTTGCGCGAAGGCGACTCGCCGCAAGACAGCCTCAATCGCTATGCGGGGATTATCCACGACGAGGCCATCAGACTAACCCGACTGCTTGATGATCTGCTTGATTTGGCCGTGCTCGAGAACGGGCAGGTTGAACTGCACAATCAGTCAGGCCAACTCTCCGATTTGCTGGACCGTGCTGTGGGGGCCGCTGGGCTACACGACGGTGTGCTGAAGATCGCGCGCGATCACGGGTCCGAAAATATTGCTTTGTCCACTGATCTGGATCGCCTCGTGCAGGTCTTCATCAACTTGATCGCCAATGCGCGAAAGTACTGCAACGCCGATGACCCGATTTTGCAGATCAGGGTGGCGCATTCCGGCAATGATGTGCATGTCGACTTTGTTGATAATGGCAGTGGCATTTCACCAGAGAACCAAACACTGATTTTCGAAAAATTCTCGCGTGTGGCTGATCAGGGCAAGGCGGGGGGTGCAGGTTTAGGCTTGGCTATCTGCCGCGAAATCATGGCACGTTTGGGCGGAGAGGTGTCATATTTGCCGTTTGAAAAAGGTGCTGCGTTTCGTGTGGTGCTGCCATCGGCAAAAAGCGAAGTCGTGTTAGAGAAACAGTAACCTCTGAACTGCTAGGTTCACCGTAATTCACATGCGGCAGGGTTATGGCTGAAAGCACACATGCGACAATTCTGCGACGGATGACCCGATCGCAAGAAGCGGACGTTGGCGAGAACCCGCTGACGACTTCGCGTGCCGTACGCTTGGCGCTGTCCAAGGCCGCGAATGATACAGTGGGTCTGGTGCTGACGGTCTCGAGCGTCGCGCAGGACGTAAGCGCATTGGATACGATGCTAGACAGCCTTCCTGCGGGGCTGATGCTGGTAGGTTTGCACAGAAAGGGGCAAGTGGTCGGTCTGATCGCCCTCGACATGCAGTTGCGGGCGGCTGTGCTGGAAATGGAAACGATGGGTGTCTTATCTGCGACAGCAGCCGAAGACCGCGCACCGACACATACAGACAAGGTTTTGTGCGAGCCATTGATCACGGCCTTCCTCGGGGCATTTCCGGAGGCGGTCCGCGGGACTGCATTTGATGGTTGGGGCGACGGGATTACGCAGCACGACAGGGTAAAGGATACGCGCACTGCGGGGCTCGTTTTGGATGATTGCCCGTACCGTTTGGTGCAGATGGATGTTCAACTTGGTCCGGCTGACCGCCACGGGGTCCTGTTTATGGCTCTGCCATTGATTGATGTCCCCAAGGTCGAGGAGGCTCCGACCAAACATAAGGCCGATTGGAATACCCGGTTTCCAAAGGTTGTCGAAGATGCACCCGCGGCGCTCACGGCGCTATTGCATCGGTTTTCGGTGCCCTTGGCGTTGGCGCGGTCCTTGCGGGTCGGGACAGTTCTGCCGCTTGCGGGGTGCAGTGTCAGTTCGGTCAGGTTGCTGGCGCCGGACGGTCAAGAGGTGGCGCAGGCGAAACTGGGGCAAAGCGGTGGCAAGCGGGCGGTGCGGCTTCAAACCGCCCCGATGCCTGACCTTCATGATCTACACGCGCCACTGGCCGCTGGTCCGTTGCCGCTTGCGCGGATTGCAGATGTCGATGCTGACTTGGCCGGGCAAGACCTGCCTGACGCTGCCCTTACTTTTGATGATGCAGATGCGGAACCGATCTAGCGTTTGGCGATCGCGTCGATCTGTGGGCCCATGCCGCCTAAATCGTACCCCGCAGCAGAGGTTGCAGCGATGATGTCGGACGTTGGCATTTCGCCGGCCTGCGCATAGGACCAAACAATGGATGAACGGGTGCCGGATGCGCAATAGGCCAGAATGGGGCCATCGCAGGCGTCCATGCTGGCCTTCTGGTCAGCAATCAATTCCATGTTCAGGCCTTGGTGGGTGACCGGCTTCACGATAAAGTTCAGCCCTGCTGCCGTCGCCGCAGCACCAATTGCTTGTGCTTGGTGCGACGGAGGAACTTCGGCGTCGGGTCGATTGCAGATGATCGTGGTGTAGCCTGCAGCAACGATTGCGGGAATGTCTTCGACCCCGATTTGGGGCGAAACAGCGAAAGTCGGGCTTAGCGGTCTGATATCCATGACGCCACTCTTAAACGGCAGTTTCCAGTTGGTCCAGTCGTGTCCGGATCGGCGGCGCAATAGCCATGCCCGCGACCATTGACGCAACGAACAGCAACCCACCGAAGCCACCAAAGGTCAACGATGCCATTGCCGGACCCGGGCACAGACCGACCAAACCCCAACCCATCCCGAACAGGGTGGACCCAATCACCAGGTTGCGTCCCAGCTTTGGTTCCGGCGGTGCGGGAAATGAGGCGGCCAGCACCGGCTTGCGCCCATGTGTAAAGCGCCAGGCGATCGCCATTGGAATAATCGCGCCGCCCATCACAAATGCGAGCGTCGGATCCCAGTCACCAAAAATGTCAAGCCAGCCCTGCACTTTGGTCGTGTCGGTCATGCCTGAAATCAGCAGCCCCAAACCGAAAACCGCGCCGACAACAAAAGAAACTATACGGTTCATCAGATCACTCCCAAAGCGTGTTTGAAGATCACGATCGTCAAGCCGCCAGCGCCGATATAAAATGCAGTGGCGACAATGCCGCGCAGCGAAAGACGGGAAATGCCGCAAACGCCATGTCCGGATGTGCATCCGTTGGCCAGCCGTGTGCCGATCCCGACCAAAAGACCGGCAACAATGATAATTGACCAGTTGCTGGTCAGATGCGTCTGGCTGCCGCCCATCAAAAACGCGACAAGGCCGGGTGCAACAATCAGCCCGGCAATCAGCGCCGCCCTGTCTTTCCATTCGTGCCGGCTACTGCCGTCGACAAGGCCCCCGATAATGCCGGAGGCACCCATTACCTTGCCACTTACCAACAGGTAAATCGCTGCTGCCGTTCCGATAAGCACGCCACCGACGAGCCCCATGATCCAATCTATTGGCATCTTTTCTATCCTATTTGTCTGTGATCAGAGTGTATTGATCGGCACCTTGAAATAACGCGTGCCGTTCTCTTCGGGTTCAGGGAAGTGTCCGGCCCGCATGTTTGTCTGCAGGGATGGCAAAATCAGCTTTGGCATTCCCAAAGTGGCGTCGCGCGCTTGCCGCATCGAGACGAACTCGGACATCGGGCGTCCCTTCCCGATGTGGATGTTCAGGGCCTTTTGTTCACCGACGGTGGTTTCCCATGCAAAATCATCGCGGCCGGGGGCCTTGTAGTCGTGGCCGACAAAGATGCGTGTCTCATCGGGCAAGGCCAGAATCTTCTGGATGGAATTGAACAGGTCCTCTGCCGACCCGCCCGGGAAATCACAACGTGCGGTTCCGAAATCAGGCATGAACAGGGTGTCGCCAACGAATGCCGCGTCGCCGATGACGTAAGTCAGGCAGGCGGGGGTGTGGCCGGGGGTGTGCAGGATGCCGTCCCTGAGCTGGCCGAGATGGATGCTGTCGCCGTCTTCGAACAAGGCATCGAACTGTGACCCGTCGCGGGCAAATATCGTGCCTTCGTTGAAGACTTTGCCAAAGGTTTCCTGCACGATCGTGATGTTTGCGCCAATGCCGATTTTGCCACCCAAAGCGTCCTGCAGATACGGGGCGGCCGAGAGATGATCGGCATGAACATGGCTTTCAAGGATCCATGCGACCTGCAGGTCCTCGGCCTTGACCCACGCGATGATCGCATCAGCGGACTTTGTATTTGTGCGGCCGGACGCCTGATCGTAGTCCAGAACGCTGTCAATAATCGCACAGGCGCGCCCCTGTGGTTCACGCACAACATAGGACACGGTATTGGTAGCGTCATCAAAGAATGCTTGAATCTCGGGTGTCATTTCTGCTCTCCTTTGTGCTAACGTAGCACATAACCAATACATTTCAATATTGGAATATCTAGAGTGATGGAAATTTCTTGATGGCTGACGCCGATCTGACGATGACCGACCGAATGGATGAGGCAGCCGTTGAGGCAGCAGATATGATGAAGGCGCTGTCTAATCCCGGGCGCTTGCGAATACTTTGCGCGCTTGTTCCCGGTGACATGACGGTCAGCGAACTTGAGGAAGCGGTTAAGGCCAGCCAGTCATATGTATCCGGCCAGTTGCTGAAGCTGCGCAATGATGGGCTTGTCAGTTGCGAGCGGGACGGACGCAGCATGCGCTATAGTCTGTCTGACCCGCGTGTGCGCCCAATGCTGGAACGGGTTTATCAGATCTTTTGTCCTGCCGATTAATGCATCGGGCTGCCTAGCCCAGCATGACGCCGATAATCACGGCCATCAGTCCAATCATCGAGATAAACAACGCGATCAGGTTGATTGGCAAAACGGTCGCGATACGCCCGCGCAGTTCTTCATCAGACAGCCCTGCGCGTTTCGCTTTGGCCACCGCGATGATGCTGTAAACGATCCCGCACATGCCAATGGCCGAAAGTGCCGCGCCAATCCAAACGATAATTTCCATGATCACCTCGCAGTTTTGGTGGACCTATCGCGCGTCGCTACACTTCGCAAGGGTTGCAGGGCGCTGGGGCAGCAGCTACGCAGGGCCAACTTTTCAGGAGAGCTTTGATGAACGATTCCGTAACAGAAACCGCAAGCACAGTCGCCGGCCAAGAGCTTCGCCAGTTTGTCGAACGGTACGAGCGCCTTGAAGCCGAAAAGAAAGATATCGCCGACGCCCAGAAAGAAGTGATGGCAGAGGCAAAAGGCCGTGGCTACGACACCAAAGTGCTGCGCAAAATCGTGGCATTACGCAAGCGCGATGCCAATGATCTGGCCGAAGAAGAAGCGGTTATGGAAATGTATCTGGCCGCACTTGGTATGTAAGATCAGCGAAAGGGGAGGATCAGTTCCACCCCTTCCATTTGGTCAATCAGCGCAAGGTCATCTTCATATCCTGCCGACATCGCCGCGATCAGCTCTGGCGTGAGTTCGGGCAGATCGATGGTTTCATTCATCATCTCCGACAGCGGGAAGACCTCGATAAGATCGGCGATCATATTGTGGCGCGCAACCCTGTCGTGAGGCATCTCGATCGCCTCAAGCGTTTGCATACCTTCGGCCGAGATGATGCGCGACAACACATCGTACTGCCCTGAAAGTGGTGTATCCATGGCGATACCGGATTGCAGACGGATCAAATCCTCCCAGATCAGCGGCGTATCTTCGTTGCACCACACGTAAAGCGGCGCGTCAGGGGCTGCGCGCCTGATCCGTTTGATCACGTCTGACCATTTCATCTCCAGCGGCTGTAACACGCCCAGATAGTCGTGTAAGTTTGCTGCCTCCGCCCGATTGGCAACGTCCTGCAGATAACTGACGGGATTGCGCATGCTGAAATATAAAGAGACATCGTCCTGCGGAAACAGGCGACACAGGCCACGTACTTTGGCCTCGGTCTGGTGGTAGAAGACACCATGATCAAAGACACGCTTGGGGATAGCGATGAAGTTGTCATTTGTCAGAATGATCCGGTTGATGTTGTCCTCTTCGACAAATGCATCAAGCAATATCTCGCGGGCGTCGCGGGCCGGTGTTGCACCATCAAGACTCTGGATTGTTTCGCGCAACAGCGCACGGTACTTGCCAGGGCCGGGAACAGCGATGCTTTGTTGCAGAAGGGCATCCGCATTGCGAAGAATTGACTTCAGCAACCGATCTTCATCCGTGCAATTTGCGCCGATGTGAAACGCGATCTGCATGCTGAAGGCCTTTTTCTGAACTGCTTGTCGCGCTATCATAGTAGGAATTGACCGGCATGAAACCTGTTTTGACTGACGCGCTTAGCAGTCCCGCAAGGGTTGGAGAATTTTTTGCGAAAAGGGTGCGAAATCACCATTGCCATAGCGCGTTTCATCCTGTTATACGCCGCGCAATCGGTTCATCCGAGACATCGCAAGATGCACCAGTGCCCCTATAGCTCAGCTGGTAGAGCAACTGATTTGTAATCAGTAGGTCCG
>CBDTYC010000075.1:0-10264 GCA_965364495.1 uncultured Yoonia sp.
CCACCAGTTCCGCGCCCCCGCCAACAAACTGTCCGAGATTAGCCAAGGCATACTGGTCGAACATTACGCCCCTGCCGCCGTCCTGATCAATGAACGGTCCGAAGCGCTCTACTTCGAAGGGCCAACGGACGAATATCTTCGCTTGCCGTCAGGTGAAACCAGCCGCGATCTGTTGGCCATGGCGCGACAAGGGCTTCGCACCCGCCTGAGCAGTGTGATCCGCTCTGTCCGTCAAGGGGATGCAGAGGCCAAGGAAACCGCTGTCATCACACGCGGGCGCGAAAAGGTTGGCGTGACCATTCAGGCGCACCCCGTGACGCTGGACGACACCAAACTGTTCTTGATTACCTTTGCCGACCAGCCTGCATCACCCGCCGCCTTGGTGCTGGATGCGCAAGTTGGCGATGCAACCCACCAGCTTGAACAGGAACTGGAAACGACGCGCGCGGACCTGCGCAACACGATCAGCGACTACGAGCGATCGACAGAGGAACTAAAGGCCGTCAACGAAGAAGCCATGTCGATGAACGAAGAGTTCCAATCGACCAACGAAGAGCTGGAAACCTCAAAGGAAGAACTTCAATCGCTGAATGAAGAGTTGACCACTCTCAACACGCAACTTCAGCAAAAGATCGACGAAGAACGCCGGATGTCGGACGACCTGAACAATCTGCTGTCCAGTTCGGGCATCGCCACGCTGTTTCTGGACACCGCATTCAGGATCATGCGGTTTACGCCTGCTACACGTGAATTGTTCAACCTGATCAACAAGGACGTCGGGCGCCTGTTCAGTGATATCACCGGCAAAGTCAAAGACCCTGACCTGCTTAAGGATGCTGAAACTGTGCTGGAAACGCTGGTTTCGACCGAATGCGAGGTCCAAAGTGATAGCGGGCAATGGTTCATCCGCCGTATTCTTCCGTACCGGACGCAAAGCGGCAAAATTGACGGCGTTGTTGTTACCTTTGCCGAAATTTCGGACCTTAAAACGCTGCAGGACAAGACCAGCGCGGCCCGCGAGTTTGCCGAAAACATCGTCGATACAGTCCGCGAACCCCTGCTGGTGCTGGACAGTGATTTCAGGATTCTGTCGGCCAGCAAGTCCTTTCACAGGGTGTTTGACACGAACGGGACTGACCTGATCGGAAACAGCGTCTTTTCCATTCAAAACGGCCAATGGGATATTCCCCGACTGCGCGAATTGCTGCAAGCGGTGCTGCCACTGGAAACCACAGTCGATTCATTTGAACTGACCTTGCAGTCGGATAGCCTTGGTCAAAGGGACATGGTCCTGAACGCCCGCAAGATCGAAGACGGGTCGGATGAAAGAAGGCTGATCCTTCTGGCCTTGGAAGATGTGACCGAGCAAAAGCAGGCACTACAGGCTGTCGCAGACCGTGAAGCACGGCTAAGCGCCATTCTGGATGCCGCCCCCGAGGCGATACTGACCATAGATGAACGTGGCATCATCGGCACTTTCAGTCCGGGTGCCGAAGACATCTTGGGCTTTTCCGCCGACGAGGTGATCGGGCGGAACGTCAATATTCTGATGCCCGAACCCGACCGCAGCCACCATGACGGCTATCTGGAGAATTACATCAAGACCGGGGTGAAAAAGATCATCGGGACGGGTCGCGAAATGGACGCAGGGCATAAGGATGGCAGGCGCATACCGATCCGTCTGACTGTGTCCGAACTGGAACTGGATGGCGCACGCCACTTTTTGGGGATCTTGCATGATCTGACCCTTGATAAAAAACGGCAGGCCGAATTGCAGCGCGCCCAAAAAATGGAGGCCGTCGGGCAATTGACGGGTGGTCTGGCGCATGACTTCAACAACCTGCTGACCGTTGTGATCGGCAACCTTGAATTGCTTGAAATGCGCACCGACGACCCCAAACTGCACGAACTGCTGCACGAAGCGCTGGAGGCGTCCAATCTGGGCGCAGCCCTGACCAGCCAGCTGTTGTCATTCTCGAAAAGTCAGGCGCTCGCCCCCGAACACGTCGCCCTGAATGATCTGGTCAACACAATGTTGCCGCTGCTTGAACGCACACTTCATGAAAACATCAGCATCGAAACCATGCTGGCAGATAAACTTGATACGACACTTGCTGACCCCGGTCAGATCGAAAGCGCGATCCTCAATCTGGCGATTAACGCCCGCGACGCGATGCCGGATGGCGGAACACTGACGATCGAGACACGCAACGTGACGCTAGATGCCGACTATGCGGCGGCGCAGGTCGATGTGGTGCCAGGTAACTACGTTTGCCTGTCTGTTACAGACACCGGCATCGGCATGACACCCGAGACGCAATCGCAAGCTTACGAACCATTCTTTACCACCAAGGGACCGGGGGCTGGATCAGGTCTCGGGCTGAGTATGGTCTACGGGTTTGCCAAGCAGTCGGGCGGCCATGTCGCGATCTATAGCGAGATCGGACAAGGTACGACGGTCAACCTGTTCTTGCCAACTGTTGTCGCGACTGCGCCCCCAAGCAAGGACGTCCTGACGACAGATGTGCTCGCCGCTGGCGGTGAAACGGTCCTTGTCGTCGAAGATGACCCCAAGGTTTTGCGGCTGACAGTCACCCGACTAGAGGCATTAGGCTATCAGGTCATCGCAGCCATGAACGGCCCCAAGGCCATGGATATCCTTAAACGGCGCGAAGACATCGATCTGGTCCTGTCCGATGTTGTCATGCCTGGCGGCATGACCGGCTTTGACGTCGCTGATCAGGCGCTGGCACTCAGGCCCGGATTGAAAATCCTTCTTGCGACAGGTTACGCCAAAGGCGTGGACACCAACGAAGCAGCAGTCAACGCCGAACACAAGATCATGCGCAAACCCTACGGTATGAAAGAACTGGCACGCACACTGCGTGAAATGCTGGATCAAAACACGCCTTGATGCCCGCATCAAACGAATGACAGGCGTCATTCGCTGTGCTGTCTGGAACGAACGCATATTGTTCAGTATGGGTTCAGCGATGCGAGTAGACGGCAATCCATTTGCAATAGAATCACGACAGAACGGTTTTGTGCCTTGATCTTTCTACGTCGTAGGAAACATCAGCTGCGTTGGAATACCGGCGCGGGCTCGGCAATAGCGTACGCAACGCTGGGCGGTCAGATCGAGAAGGCGATCAGGGAAAACGGGAAGTTTGAACACTGAATTCATGGTGCTGTGAGGGAGGATTGAACTCCCGACCTCGTCATTACCAATGACGCGCTCTACCACTGAGCTACCACAGCATCGTTGGATCGGGGAATTAGACGCAATCGTTGATTGGCGCAAGCCCTCTCTGGACGGTTTTTACCCTTGTTGCTAACAGGGGTGTCATGAGCGACAAACAAAACAAGATCAAAGCAGACAAGACCGCCAAGACCCGCGAAGACCGGTTGAAGGCGGCGTTGAAGGCCAATATGGCCAAACGCAAGGCGCAGGCACGCGCACGCGCTGTCGGCGCAAAAGAGAAAGAGTAGTCAGGCATGGATTCAATCGTCGTCACAGGTGGCACACCCCTTCACGGGAAAATCGCTATCGCAGGGGCCAAGAACGCAGCGCTCGCGCTGATGCCCGCAACGCTGTTGTCAGAGGAACCCCTGACGCTGACAAACGCGCCGCGCCTGTCTGACATCAAGACAATGACCGCCTTGCTGCAATCACTGGGTGTCGAAGTCACGTCGATGCAGGATGGCAAAGTGCAGGTTCTGTCCAGCCACGCAATGACATCGACCACCGCGGATTATGAAATCGTCCGCAAAATGCGGGCGTCAAATCTGGTGCTTGGCCCCCTTTTGGCCCGTCATCATCAAGCGATCGTCTCGCTGCCGGGCGGCTGTGCGATTGGTGCGCGGCCCATGGATATTCACGTCACGGCGCTCGAGGCGATGGGGGCCGAGATCGAACTTAAGGACGGCTATCTTCATGCAGTCGCCAAAGGCGGTCTGAAAGGCGCGAAAGTGCCGTTGCGCTTTGCCTCTGTCGGCGCGACGGAAAACATTCTGATGGCTGCAACCTTGGCCAAAGGTACGACAGTCATCGAAAACGCCGCCCGCGAGCCAGAGATTGTGGATTTGGCGCAATGTCTGCGCCGTATGGGCGCCCAGATCGAGGGCGAAGGCACCAGCACAATTACCATTCAGGGTGTTGATCGCCTTGGTGCTGCGACGCATCCTGTCGTCACAGACCGGATCGAGTTGGGCACTTACATGCTGGCCCCTGTTTTCGCAGGTGGCGAAGTTGAATGCGTGGGTGGTCGTCTGGATCTGGTCGGGTCATTCGTCGAAAAACTCGACGCCGCGGGCGTTGACGTGTCCGAAACACCCGATGGCCTAAAGGTCAAACGCCGGACTGACCGCGCCAAGGCCGTCGACATCACGACCGAGGTTTTCCCGGGTTTCCCGACTGATCTACAGGCACAGATGATGGCGATGCTTTGTACCGCCCAAGGAACGTCTGTCTTGGAAGAAAAGATTTTCGAAAACCGCTTTATGCACGCCCCCGAACTGATCCGCATGGGGGCCGACATCGAAGTTCATGGTGGCATTGCGACCGTGAAAGGCGTTGATCGCCTGAAGGGTGCGCCCGTGATGGCAACTGATCTGCGCGCATCCGTGTCGCTGATCCTTGCAGGGCTGGCCGCCGAAGGCGAAACCACAGTCAGCCGCATCTACCACCTTGATCGCGGCTACGAGCATATCGAGGATAAGTTAAGCGCCGTCGGGGCCAAGATCGAAAGGATCACTTCATGAGCGACGACGCCACATTCGCGGCCGGGCGCGAAGCCCCGTTACGGCTGAAGGCGCTTGACGCTGATGATCTGGCTGTGATGGCCGCACTTGTCCAAGATGCAGTCTTTCCGGCATCCGAAATGAAGTGGGACGCCAAAGCGCGCCGGTTTGCTGTCTTGCTGAACCGTTTCCGCTGGGAAGACGCTGACAACGCCCGCCTGCGCAAGCGCAGCTTTGAGCGGGTCCAATCTTTGCTGGTCATCGAAGACGTGATGAAAGTGCAGAGCCAGGGCGTCGACAAATCCGACCCTGACATGATTTTTTCGCTGCTTTCGGTCGATTTCGAAGCAGGTGAAGACGGCACTGGCCGTGTGGTGATGACCCTTGCCGGTGACGGCGTCATCGCGCTTGAGGTCGAGGCACTTGAAGTCCTGTTGCGCGACGTCACACGCCCGTACCGCGCCCCATCCACCAAAGCCCCTTCGCACCCCGAATAAGACAATCCCCCTGATCCATTGAAGCACCGCGCCCTGCCCGCTATGTGGTGCCCCAAGGAGTTTGCGATGCCACAGTTTCTATCCACATCTGATCCCGATTTCGAGGACCGCTTTACCGCACTTCTGGGTGCAAAGCGTGAAGACAGCCCCGAAGTGGATGATATCGTCGCCAGCATCATTGCTGATGTCCGTGCCCGTGGAGATGCGGCAGTTCTGGAACTGACTGCAAAATTCGACCGCCTTGAGCTAACATCTGACACGATGCGCTTTAGCGAGGCTGAAATTACCGCCGAGTGCGCGAAAGTCGATGATGCTGATCGGGCTGCGCTGGAAATGGCGGCGGAACGGATCCGCGCTTATCACAGCCGCCAGATGCCGCAAGATGCGCTCTGGACCGATGAAATTGGCGCGACGCTTGGCTGGCGCTGGACGCCGGTGTCAGCGGCGGGGCTTTATGTTCCGGGTGGTCTGGCCTCTTATCCATCGTCGGTGCTGATGAATGCGATCCCTGCAAAGGTTGCGGGTGTGCAGCGGCTTGCAATTGTTGTGCCGACGCCTGACGGCGTAACCAACCCGCTTGTGCTGATGGCCGCACGTATTGCAGGTGTCGACGAGATTTACCGGATCGGTGGCGCACAAGCTGTCGCGGCACTGGCCTATGGCACACAAACCATTGCGCCCGTTGATAAAATTACCGGCCCGGGTAACGCGTTTGTTGCAGCCGCCAAACGCCGTGTCTTTGGCAAAGTCGGGATCGACATGATTGCCGGCCCGTCCGAGATTTTGGTGATTGCAGACAAAGACAACGACCCCGACTGGATCGCGCTGGACCTGCTGAGCCAAGCCGAACACGACGAAAGCGCGCAGTCGATCCTGATCACTGATGATGCCGGTTTTGGTCAGTCTGTCGCGCAGGCTGTCGAAAAACGGCTGGAAACACTCGAGCGGCGCGCAATTGCCGGTGCAAGCTGGCGCGACTTTGGAACGATCATAACTGTCGCCAACTTCGACGAAGCTGTGACCCTATCCGATCGCATTGCGCCCGAACATCTTGAACTGTGTACCGCTGATGCGGACGCGCTGAGTGAAAGAATTACCCATGCTGGTGCAATCTTTATTGGGGGTTGGACACCAGAAGCGATTGGTGACTACATTGGCGGTCCAAATCACGTGCTGCCAACAGCACGTTCAGCACGGTTCTCCAGCGGTTTATCAGTTATGGATTTCATCAAACGCACCACCCTGTCCGGCATGACACCGGACGCGCGGGCGGCGATTGGCCCGGCGGCGGAACGGCTGGCAATATCAGAAAGCCTGGAAGCGCACGGCCTATCCGTTCGTGCCCGACTGGATCGTTTGAACGGCGGTGACCTATGACCAAGATCATTCACATTGATCTTGATGATCGCAATCTGCCGCCGCCTACGCCAGAGATCGACCAAGAACGCAAAGTGGCAATGTTCGATCTTTTGGAAGACAACAGCTTTTCCATTCCCGACCGTGACGACCGCGAGGTTCCACCCGGACCATACAAGCTCGCGCTGTCCATTAAGGAACGTCGCTTAGTATTTGATTTGTCGCAGGAAAACGATGAACCAGCGGTTACATTTCTACTGTCGCTCGGGCCGTTCCGGCAAGTGGTCAAAGACTACTTCCAAATCTGTGAAAGCTATTTTGACGCCGTCAAAACCTTGCCGCCAAGCCAGATCGAAACCATTGATATGGCGCGTCGCGGCATCCACAACGAAGGCGCACGCGTGCTTCAGGAACGGCTTGAAGGCAAGGCCGTGATTGACAACGACACGGCACGCCGTCTTTTCACGCTGATTTGCGTTCTGCATTTCGGGGGATAAGCGATGGCAGAAAGCAGCACATATCAGGCCCTGCCCCAGTCCGTGCTCTTTTGTTGCGACCATAACTCTGTCCGTTCGCCTATGGCCGAAGGGATCATGAAAAAGCTCTATGGCACGCAATGCTATATTCAGTCGGTCGGCGTGAAAAACGACCTCGAGATCGACGGCTTCTCGATCGCTGTCTGTGCAGAGCTTGGGGTCGAGTTATCACGGCACCGTTCGCGGTCGTTCGACGAGATGGAAGACTGGGGCGATGACCTGTCATCCTTTGATCTTGTCCTTGCCCTGTCACCTGCAAGCCAGCGGCGCGCCCTTGATCTTACTCAGTTTTATCATATCGAGGTCGAATACTGGCCGATCCTTGACCCCACCGGAATGGGCGACAATCGCGAGGCCCGCATGGCCCTTTATCGTCAAGCCCGCGATCAAATCAAAGACCACCTCATTGCGCGTTGGGGCCCTGGCATCGACGCAGACAACGATTGAGCGCATCAAAACTGCCACATGGATGCGGATCAGTCCGATTACCCCTTGAAAATTAGTCAATTCGGGCGCATCTAAGCGCCGTCTACACCAAGTGGACGACAAACATAGGAGATCACATGGCCAAGGAAGAACTGCTCGAATTCCCAGGTGTCGTAAAAGAACTTCTGCCAAACGCGACGTTTCGGGTCGAGCTGGAAAACGGCCATGAGATCATCGCGCATACGGCAGGCAAAATGCGCAAGAACCGCATTCGCGTTCTGGCTGGCGACAAGGTCCAAGTCGAAATGACGCCTTACGATCTGACCAAAGGTCGGATTAATTATCGCTTTAAATAAGGCGAAACGGATGTTTCGCCGACTGCGGGTCAGGGGTTTGCCGTTGGCAAACCACAACCGCTGCAACGTGGGCTACCTTCAATGACCACACTGCCCCCCAACGCCTTGCTCAAACTGGTTCTTGGCTCTGGCTCGCCGCGGCGGTTGGAACTTTTGGCGCAGATTGGTCTAACGCCGTCGGCGATCCGTCCGCCTGACATTGACGAAGATGTCCGCAAAGGTGAATTGCCGCGCGATTATGTCAATCGCATTGCATCCCAGAAAGCCGCGGCAATCAACGCGGCGGACGACGAGGTGATCCTTTGCGCAGATACCACCGTCGCCCTTGGTCGCCGGATCATGGGCAAACCGACTGATGCGGGTGAGGCAGCCGCATTTCTTTATGCGCTTTCCGGTCGCCGACACAAAGTTATTACATCCGTCGCTGTTAAGCGACAAACACAAGTCTGGACCAAAGATGTCCAAAGCACCGTTGCCTTCAAGCAGTTGTCTGATGCAGAGGTGAACGCCTATCTGGCCAGCGAAGACTGGCGCGGCAAAGCTGGCGGCTACGCAATCCAAGGCCCTGCCAGCGCCTTTATTCCATGGATCAACGGATCATACACAGGCATTGTCGGGCTACCGCTGGCAGAAACCGCTGGCATGCTGACCGCCGCAGGGATTGTCATTTACGGAGACCACGCATGAAAGGTCGCATGATCGTCCTTGACCACATCGGAGAAATCGAAGCCGCAGCTTATCTGGTCGATGGCAAGCTTGATGATATCCTGATTGATGACATTGACGCCCCACGCCCCGGTGCAATCTATCGCGGTATTTGTGACCGACCAATCAAAGGCCAAGGCGGAATGATGCTGCGCCTGCCCGAAGGCGAAACCGCATTCCTGCGTCAAGGCAAAGGGCTGCGCCCCGGTCAGCCGCTCTTGATCCAGGTCACAGGTCACGCAGAGGGCGGCAAGGCCATACCTGTCACGGACCGTGTGTTGTTCAAAAGCCGTTATGCGATTGTAACGCCCGGAAAACCCGGTTTGAATATCTCGCGGCAAATCACAGATGAAGAGACGCGCGACGCACTTATGGCGGTCGCCCACGACGTTTTTGATAGTGAACACGGGTTGATTTTGCGGTCCTCCTGCGAAGGCGCGAACGCAGCGGACATCGCGGAAGATATCGAAGCAATGCTGGCATTGGCTGAAGCTGTTCTGGCAGATGCCGACGGGTCCGAGCCAGAGGCACTCACCGAAGGGGACGGCCCGCACACGGTAGCATGGCGCGAATGGACCGGTGCGGCTGATGTGATGACCGAGGCCGGTTCCTTTGGACATCTGGGTGTACTGGACCAACTGGCCACGATTGGTGATGCTTTGGTGCCTTTGGGAGAAGGGTATATGTACGTCGAACCGACCCGCGCGCTTGTCGCGGTGGATGTAAATACCGGCAACGACACGACTGCCGCTGCGGCGCTCAAGACCAACCTTGCAGCGGCGCGCGCCCTGCCCCGCGCGTTGCGACTGCGTGGTCTTGCGGGTCAGATCACGGTCGATTTCGTGTCGATGTCCAAGGCCCACCGCAAACAGGTCGAACAATCACTGCGCGCCTCGTTCAAATCTGACCCGATTGAAACATCGCTGGTCGGATGGACACCCATGGGTCTTTTCGAACTGCAACGGAAACGTGAACGCCCGCCTTTTCCAAGGGCGCTACTCAAGGACATCTAATGGGCTGCCCCATCTGCAAAAAACCTACCCTGACTGATTTTCGCCCGTTTTGTTCCAAACGGTGCGCAGATATCGATTTGGGCAAGTGGTTTTCGGGCAGTTATGCCATTCCTGCGGACGATCCCGAAGATGCAGAAGAACTGGAAAATCAGCTTCAACAGGCGGATTTGAAGAAACCGCACTAGGCATTGATTTTTAGCGCAGTTCCCTCTGGACACCCTCAACAGCCCCGTCTAAAACCGCGACACCCAATATGGGATGCATCGCATCCCATCCCGGTGCCCGGGTAGCTCAGGGGTAGAGCAGTGGATTGAAAATCCTCGTGTCGGTGGTTCGATTCCGCCCCTGGGCACCATTTTTACGAACATAGACAATAGCATAGCTTTTACGTCCTGCGTCGCACACTCATCGCACAGTTTTTTGTGTGTTAGAGGGGTACTTACCTGTGTTGAAGACAGCTTTTGGATTCGCTGTGGGAACATAGTAACCTTCCCAGTTATCAGCAGGTTACACTCTACCAAAGCAATCCCAGGCAAACGCGGTTTGTGAATGCGATCCTGAACGTCCGTCAAGAACCCCTGCCAAACGACTTGATATTCTTGGGAAGCACAATCCCAAGAGACGTCTGCATCGCA
>CBDTYC010000076.1:0-10197 GCA_965364495.1 uncultured Yoonia sp.
ATATGAATGTTCCTTTGGATGTGGCGCTTTGCGCCGGGTGTGTTCAGGAATCCGCGAAAGAAAGCGGTTTGAAGCGTCATTCTGACGTTAGGCCCGTCGGCGATTGCCTCTGGTTAGGCTATTCTAGCATTGCGATTGTTAGACCCAATTCAACTGAACAACTCATTAATCGCCGAAGCATGAATGACAAAAATTTGAGTTAAGTCATGCCTTCTTTTCAATGGTATTCTTGGCGTTTGGCATCACGGATACTTTCCCCGATGGGCCATAGGTCGTCAGGACATCGCGAACATCTTCAAGCGCTGCAATACGTTTGCGTGCGGCATCGACACCACGCAACGCAGCCGTGATCAGATTCTGGTTTTCGTCTACCTTCTTCTTGACGTCAAAAAGCGCGGATTTCGCGAAAGGCATCCGGCTGAGTTCCTGCAGGCACAGGTCTTTGGCAACCGCAATTGCGGGCAGGGCATCATAGCGTGCGCACAGCAGGGCCTGCCGCTCTTCAGCTAGAATCGATAGCAATTCGTTGAGGGTATCACGCGCCATCCAGACGCACCTTCATGGCCTCATAAAGAGCCTCGGCCAGTCCGATGCCGCCGGTTTTGGCCATTTCTTCGGCCTGCGCCTCACGTAGGAACGACGCAAACTGCTCTTCACCTTTTCCTCCGCCAAAAGAATCGCGAGGCGTGCCGAGGCCGGCTGATTTCAACATCTCTGCCAGAAAGGTTGCTTCGAGTTTCTGCGCGGCGGCGCGCAGTTTCGTATCGGAAGTTATATAGTCTGGTAGCGTCGGGTTTGGCCGGGGTGGCGGCAAAACTGGGATGGCTGTCATCGGATTCTCCGTCATTCGGTTTGAGGCGAAGATGTCGGACAGTCCTAAACATTCAGTAAGTTTTTTCCGGCAATAGTAGGGAAAGCGCGATTCCTTTGGAGAGCAGATGAACCTATTGACCATTCCCGATGCCGCGTCTCAGACTGCGGCGATCCCAACCGCGGCATTGCAAAATGGGCCGCCGCCTGATGGTGCGCAGCTTTTTGCGTTGCTTTTTGAGGCAACAGGTCAGTTGCCTGCCGTAACCTTGCTGGCCGCGCCGCGCGAAGCAGCGCCAATTCTGTTCACACCGAAGGGCATGCAGCCCGATACTGATTTACAAAAACCTACAGCCGATGATGAGACACCTTTGACATTGGCGTTGCCTGCCAATCTGCCGTCGGAGGAACCGAAAACCGCTCTCGGTCGGGTCGTTGCTGATCTGCAAGCAGCGTCACGACCTTCCGCACAGGCGACCGGCTTTGCTGCGAACCCCACTGATATTGACGTTACGGAGAATGCAAACGCGAACCCGCTTTCCCATACCCGTTCAGCAGGAGAAGAAAGCCAGCATCGCGCAAGACCAGTGGCTGCGTCTGCGGCGCAAAGCGTCGTTGAGGGGCGGATCGTGCCATTGCCGGACGTCGCGATAGAGAAGATGGAAAAGGCGCAAATGATCCGTGCTGAAAATGCTTCTACCGCAGTCGGATCTGTACCCGGTTTCGGGCAGAAAACTCCGCCCCCGCCAGCCGCATTGGCGGCTTTGCCGAATGAGGCTGCGCAAGTTGTGTCGAACCCTCAGGCGTCAACCTACCAAGGCCAGGGATGGCAAGAGACTGACGCGACGGGCAGGCCGCAGGTATCGCGCGCGGAGGTTCACGCCGTGGCGCCAAACAGTCCAGCGGTGGGCAAGTTGCCGACAGTTGCTGTAGCGCATGGTTTAAAGAATGCAGATGTAGCGCTTCCTGAGCCTGCGCCTAATTTGATTGAGCAAGACGGGCTGCAGGGCGTCATAAGTCAGGACAGACAGATTTCGGTCGCAGCAAGTACAGGCGCCGCACCATCCGTCGGTTCCGAGACGGCGCGTCACGCTGCCCAGCAAATTGCGACCGCAGTCATTCAGGGCAATGGCAAATCGACCGAGATAGCATTGAATCCGGAAGAACTGGGCCGCGTTCGGCTAACGTTGACTGCCACCGACGGGGCGCTGACGATGACGGTTTTGGCAGATCGTCCAGAGACCCAAGAGCTACTGCGTCGGCATATTGATGTTTTGGCCCAAGAGTTCAGGGCGCTTGGATATGAGAGCGTTTCGTTTTCTTTCAACGCTGAAGGGCAGGCAGATAGTGGTGGCTCGACTGAAACAAGCGAGATTGCCTCTCATGCGAGCGCCCAGAATATTGAATCCGATGAAGTAGCGGAACCAATGCCGTCCAACGGCTTGGACTTGCGGTTGTAGAGGCTCCCCATGGAAATCACACAAAATCTGACAAACCCTATTCAAAGCACGCCTTTGTCAGAAAGTGCCGCAGCAACTGTCAGCTCCGATTTCGAGGTGTTTCTGCAAATGCTGACGGCGCAGATGAAATATCAAGACCCATTAAACCCTGTCGATTCAACGGATTACGCCACCCAGCTGGCGACTTTTTCAGGGGTAGAGCAGGCTGTTCTGACGAATGATCTGTTGAAAGCGATGACGACGCAACTGGCTGTTGGCGGCCTGTCAGACCTCGCGTCGTGGGTCGGTCGAGAGGCCCGTTCAACTGCGCCTGCCTATTTTGATGGCCAGCCAATTCAATTGTTTCCCCAAGCTGTCGGTGCCGCTGACACCAAAGAAATCATTGTGCGCGATTTCAGCGGTGCAGAGGTACAGCGGATCCCTTACAACGCTGCGTCAGACAGCGTGACTTGGGCTGGGGTTCAACCCGATGGGTCGCCCATGCAGCAAGGTCTCTACAGTTTTCAAATCGTTGGCAAAGCCAATGGTCAGGTCACAGGTCAAGCAGCAGTTGATGTCTATAGCAGGGTCAACGAGGTGCGGATTGAAGGGGGGCAAACAATGCTGATACTACAAGGCGGTTCGTCTATCCCGAGTAGCAAAGTTACGGCACTTCGCGATGGGCAAGCCTAAACAAAGTTGCTGATCCAGACGGCGCCACCAACCAATGCACCGCCTAACGCCATCCAAGAAAGTCGTGCGATACGCCTTTGGGGTTTCGGTGGCGGAGGCGGGTTATTCTGGCGGATCAATGCGTCTTGGGCCAAACGGGGCAATTGCGGGCCGAAACGGGCCAGAATACGTGCTGTTTGCGCCAGATCACGCAGCAGCGCCTTTGGTCCGATGCTTTCTTTGATATAGTCTCCGACGACTGGTTTCGCGACTTGCCAGATGTTCATATGCGGATCAAGCGAGCGGGCGACGCCTTCGACGACGACCATAGTGCGTTGAAGCAAAATCAGTTCTGTCCGCGTTTCCATCCCGAAACGTTCAGTCACTTCAAACAAATACGTCAGCAGGCGGGCCATTGAGATGCGGCTAGCATCCATGCCAAAGATCGGTTCGCCAACTGCCCGAAGGGCGCGGGCAAATTCGTCAACATCGCGGTTTGCGGGGACATAGCCTGCTTCAAAATGGACTTCGGCGACGCGCTGATAGTCTTTGCGGATAAACCCGAACAAAATCTCGGCGTAGACCCGCCGCGTGTATTCATCCAAACGGCCCATGATGCCGAAATCATACGCAATGATATCGCCGTTTGCCGCAACCTTCAGGTTGCCCTGGTGCATGTCGCCATGAAAATAGCCGTCGCGCAGCGCATGGTTCAGAAATAGTTGGAGCACGCGGGTGGCCAGCGCGCGCCGGTCGTGCCCTGCCGCATCAAGCGCTTCATTATTGCCGATGTTGGTGCCTTCGGCCCAATCAAGCGTCATGACCCGCCGCCCTGACAAATGCCAACGCACCTTTGGCACCTGAAAGCCGGTATCATTTTCGGTATTCGCTGCGAATTCGGACGCAGCAGAGCTTTCAAGGCGCAAATCCAGCTCGCCCATTACAACGCCTTCGAAGTGGGTGATGACATCCATCGGGCGCAAGCGGCGCGATGACGGGGAAAGCAACTCGATCGCGCGGGCCGCGAAGTAGAATGCATCAATATCTTTGCGGAATGCCTTTTCGATGCCGGGCCGCAGAATCTTGACTGCAACTGCTTCGCCACTGTCAGCCAAATGGGCCTTGTGGACTTGTGCGAGTGATGCCGCCGCGACAGGCTCGGAGAAAGAAGAAAATAACTGATCGAATGACGCACCAAGTTCTTTCTGGATCGCTTGCTTCGCCTCGCGCATCGAAAACGGGGGCAGTTTGTCCTGCAAAACACGCAGTTGGACGGCCAGTTCGTCACCGACCACATCGGGCCGCGTCGAAAGGACCTGTCCGAACTTGATATAGGCTGGCCCGAGGGCCGTTAGTGCACGCACCGCCGGCGGCATCGTCACGTCGCCTTTGAAACCCAGCCATTGAAATGGCCAGACCAGCGTCCGGAAGGTGATCCGCAACAGGGGCCCCGCGTCAAATGCGTCTAGCACGACTTTCATCGCGCCGGTCCGTTCCAGTGTCGCGCCAGTTCTGATCAGGCGGATGATGTTATGAGGTCCGCGCACTTAAAGCTTCCATCCTGAATGCAAGGCAGCCACGCCCATCGTCAGATTGCGGTATTTTGCATTGCCAAAGCCAGCGGCACGCACCATCCCGAGAAAGGTCTCCTGATCGGGGAATTTGCGAATGGATTCGACCAGATACTGATAACTATCGCGGTCCCCCGCAATCATCTGCCCCATGCGCGGGATGACGTTGAAGGAATAGGCATCATAGGCCGCTTGCATCGCCGGGTTGGGCAGTTGGCTGAATTCCAACACCATCAGGCGCCCACCCGGTTTGAGGACACGGAAGGCCTCGTCCAGCGCTTTTTGCGGGCGGGTAACGTTTCGGATGCCGAAACTGATGGTGTAGACATCAAAGGTGTTCGCCTCGAACGGCAGTGCCATCGCGTCGCCAACAACCCAGTCAAGGCTGCTGGACATCTGTTCTGCCTCGGCCCGTTTGCGACCTTCGACCAGCATCTGCTCTGTCAGGTCAAGCACGGTGGCGTGCCCATAGCCCGCGCGTTTCAGAAACCGGAACGAGATGTCACCCGTACCGCCCGCCACGTCCAAAAGACGCTGACCAGGTCGGGGGGCCAGCCAATCCATCATCGCGTCTTTCCAAATCCGGTGCACGCCGCCAGACATCACATCGTTCATGATGTCGTATTTGCTTGCGACCGAAGAAAAGACACCTTGGACGCGTCCGGCTTTTTCGTCTTCGCGGACGGTTTCAAATCCGAAATGGGTGGTGCTTTCTGGGGTGTCGGTCATGCGGGCTTGCCTATTGGTTTGTTACAAGACCTTATAGGCTGCCAAACGCGAATGACAATTGGACCAAATTGAAGCAGGGCGATGTCGCATACTGTCAGAATTCTTATCAATCTTGTGTGCCTCGGCTGCGCTGCCGGTGTGTTCTATCTGATCGCGCTGATTCTGGCCGAAGATGTGGGGATGCCTGCATGGGTGCCTTTTGATTATCACGCAGGATCATGGCTTGCGCTCTTTTTGCGGTTGTTTGGTGTGCTCATCATTACCCCGCCAGCCATTGCCCTTCTGATTTCGATTATGCGCATTGGTGCCGATCAATCGCGTTGGCGGCTTTATCAAAATACGCACGGCAACTACCTTGTCCTACGACTTCCTGTTGGCGTGAAGATCGCGGGGATTGGTCTGTCGGGTCTTCTTTTTGTTGCGATCATTGGCGTGTTGATTTGGCAGAAGGAACCTTGGGGGATTTGGCTTTTTGCGTCGCCTCTGCTGTTGCTTGGTCTATATGGCATGTCGGTGTTTAGCCTTATTAGGGTCGATTTTGACCAAGACCATATCATCGCGATGACACCGCTGTTTCAGTGGCGACGCCATAAGTGGACCGAACTTGTCGAGGTTACGATCAACCGCGAATGGCAAGAATTTCGCCTCACGTTCGCAGACGGCCGCGTGGCGCGCATATCGACACTGTTTAACAATTTGCCTGATTTCATCGCCTTCATGCAGGCCAAGATAAAAGAGAACGAAAATGCCCGAACTGCCCGAGGTTGAAACTGTCAAAGCAGGTATCGCACCTGTGATGGAAGGCCATGTTATCGCGCAAGCGCTGGTTAACCGTCCCGATTTGCGCTGGCCATTCCCTGACCGCATGGCAGAGCGGTTGTCGGGTCAGCGCGTGCTGGGGCTGCGTCGACGATCAAAGTATATTCTGGTGGACCTGCAAAGTGGCGAAACGCTGTTGATCCATCTTGGCATGTCCGGTCGGATGCTGATTTCGGGGCATATGGCGGGTGATTTTCATCATCCACACCCCGCACCTGCCAAGCATGATCATGTTGTCTTTGAAATGGACAACGGTGTGCGCATCACTTTCAATGACGCACGGCGTTTTGGCGCAATGGATCTGATGGATACCGCCACGCAAGACGACCACTGGCTGATCCGCGATCTGGGACCGGAGCCGCTGGGAAATACCTTCAACGAAACCTATCTGATTTCCCGGCTTGCGGGACGCAACACGCCAATCAAATCGGCACTGCTGGATCAACGGATCGTCGCGGGGCTTGGGAATATTTATGTCTGCGAGGTGCTGTTTCGTGCAGGCATTCACCCCAAACGCAAGGCGGGGCAAATCAGTGCAAAGCGCGTGGCGACTTTGGTTCCTCTGATCCGCCAAGTTCTGTCGGAAGCGATTGCTGCAGGTGGCTCTTCACTACGCGATTATCGGCAGTCCGACGGGGAACTGGGTTATTTCCAGCATGTTTTTCAGGTCTATGATCGCGAGGGCCAGCCGTGCGCAACCCACGGGTGCGACAAGACAATTCAGCGAATCGTGCAGTCTGGACGCTCATCTTTCTTTTGCCCGCAATGCCAAAGATAGCTTGATCTGTCTGGCCGCTTTGCTAAGCCTTGGGTCCTGACCAGCGGCAAAAGGGACAGCAGCATGGCCTATGACAAGATCATCGTCGAGATCAGCGATTATATCGCAACCATTACGCTTAACCGACCTAATGCGATGAACGCATTGAACGGGGTCTTGTTGCGGGAGCTTTGCACAGCACTTGAAGAAGCGGACGCAAGCGACAAGGTGCGTTGCATCATCATAACCGGTTCTGAAAAGGCCTTTGCCGCAGGTGCCGACATTTCCGAAATGGCAGACAAGTCTTTCGTCGAGATGTACACGCAGCGGTTCTTCGAGAATGAAACCGACCGCTTTAACCGCACCCGCAAACCTATCATCGCGGCCGTTGCCGGTTATGCGCTGGGTGGCGGATGCGAATTGGCGATGATGTGTGATTTCATCATTGCCGCGGATAACGCAAAATTTGGCCAGCCAGAAATTAATCTTGGTGTCATTGCCGGGCTGGGTGGCACCCAGCGTCTGACGCGCTTTGTTGGCAAGTCAAAATCGATGGATATGCATCTGACAGGGCGTTTCATGGATGCCATTGAAGCCGAAAGCAGCGGCCTTGTCAGCCGCGTTGTTCCTGCCAAAAAGTTGTTGGCCGAGGCCAAATCGGCCGCCGAAAAGATCACCGAAAAATCGCTGATCGCCACGATGGCTGCCAAAGACGCTGTTGACCGCGCCTATGAGACAACCTTGGCAGAGGGATTGAATTACGAGCGCCGTTTGTTTCATTCGCTCTTTGCGACGGATGATCAAACCGAAGGCATGGCCGCATTTACCGAAAAGCGCGAGCCGCAGTTCCGCGACCGATAGGGCTTTTCTTTTTCGGCAAACTATCCTAATAGCCGCGTCATACATGCGCGTGAGGCCCGCTCTGGCCAGAATCACCGGTTCGAAAACCCGGGGCTTGGGCTTATTGCGCTATTGAAATTCAGTATGACCCATCAAGGGCCCAGTTAGGAACGAACACATGGCAAATTCACCACAGGCTAAAAAACGCGCCCGCCAGAACGCAGCGCGCTTTGCCGTCAACAAAATGCGTCGCTCGCGTATCCGTACATTCTTGCGCGCTGTTGAAGAAGCAATTGCATCTGGCGATCAGGCTGCAGCAACTGCGGCCCTGAAAGCGGCGCAACCAGAAATCATGCGCGGCGTGACCAAAGGTGTGATGCACAAGAACACAGCATCACGCAAAGTGTCCCGTCTGGCTGCACGCGTCAAAGCAGTCAGCTAAATCGTCTGATTCTGCCGAAAGGCACAAAAATAAAATTGATCAAGCGCGTCCGAGCAGGGCGCGCTTTTTTCGTGCGGGTGTTGTGGCGCCGCGCAGAAATAGTGAAATTTCAAAGGGCCGAGAGATTCTTTTCTGACAATCGCTGAGTCAAGCACGATGTTATGTTGAACGGTCCCCAAACCAATTGCTAGTTTAGCCATGCGATTCACATCGTTCCGGGGGGACATGGAGGGGTTTGCAGAGAACTGAGTGAGGCTGGCACGTAATGCTGCCGAGGCGTCACGAGGAGGGTCTTTGTCGAACTTTGTGCAATGTTGATCGGGCAAAAAGGTAGCAACAAAGCTACGTGCCTTGTCGAAGTTGTGTCTGCACCAATGCCAGGGGCTGCTCCTTGGCAATGATGTAGTTTGTGGACCTTTAATGCTGCCGTTCGGCATGGCTTTGCATCCATTCGATGCAATGCTTTGTCGCAGCCACTGGTTATAGGTAAAAGACACACCGTTTGGGCAGGCAGCCCAAGCGAGCCTGTCTTTTTGTCTCGGTCTATGTGTCGTCAACGCTGGGCGCGTTGCAAAGGTTGAAGATCGTTTATGGGGACAAGAAGTTATAATGACCAATGATATATGGGCAAAGGTGTTGGGTGCGCTCAAGGGCACTGTCGGCGCAAGCAACTATTCTAGCTGGATCGCCCCACTTGAATTTGCGCAACTTTCGAGCGGCGTTGCGACCTTCGATGTTCCGACGAATTTCATTGGCAACTATGTTTCACAGAATTTTGGCGACCAGATCATCTATCAGATGAATAAAGCTGGCGAAGAAGTGCAGCGTCTGCAATTTCGCGTCCCGTCCCAATCCCGCCCCGCCGTGACCCCAAAAACCGCCCCGCGCCCGAATGGTCGTGATGCGGCATCGGGGTCCCCGCTTGACGCCCGTTTTACCTTTGACACCTTCATTGTCGGCAAGCCGAACGAACTGGCCCATGCCGCCGCACGCCGCGTTGCCGAAGGCGGCCCTGTGACGTTCAACCCGCTTTTTCTTTACGGCGGCGTTGGCCTTGGCAAAACGCACCTGATGCACGCGATTGCGCACGAGTTGAAGCAACGCTCGCCAGAGTTGAACGTGCTTTATCTATCGGCAGAACAATTCATGTACCGTTTCATCACGGCTTTGCGCGAACGCAAGATGATGGATTTCAAACAACTGTTCCGGTCTGTTGACGTCTTGATGGTTGACGATGTGCAGTTCATCGGCGGCAAAGACAGCACCCAGGAAGAATTCTTTCACACGTTCAACGCGCTGGTTGATGCCCAAAAGCAGATCATTATCTCGGCAGATCGTGCACCCGGCGAGATCAAAGACCTTGAGGAGCGGATCAAATCCCGCCTGCAATGCGGTCTTGTCGTTGATCTTCACCCGACAGATTATGAACTGCGCTTGGGCATTCTACAGTCCAAAGTGGACGTCTATTCCGCCCAGTATCCCGAACTTGAAATTGCCGACGGTGTCTTGGAATTCCTCGCGCACCGCATTTCAACCAATGTACGCGTCCTCGAAGGCGCGTTGACCCGTTTGTTCGCCTTTGCTTCGTTGGTTGGCCGCGAGATCACCTTGGACCTGACCCAAGACTGCCTGTCGGATGTCCTCAAAGCGTCAGATCGCAAAGTCACCGTTGAAGAAATCCAGCGCAAGGTATCAGAACATTACAACATTCGCTTGTCGGACATGATCGGGCCAAAGCGCGTGCGCAACTACGCCCGCCCGCGGCAGATTGCGATGTATCTGGCCAAGAAGATGACCAGCCGGTCCCTCCCAGAGATCGGGCGGCGGTTTGGTGGTCGTGATCATACGACCGTCATGCACGGTGTGCGGCGGATCGAAGAACTGATGGCGCTCGACAGTCAGATCGCGGACGATCTGGAATTGCTGCGCCGCGCCCTGCAAGAGTAACCCTGCGACGGCGATGCAAACGGGGCCCTGCGCTTGACGCGGCCCCACCCTTCGTCAACAGTCCAACAAAACGCTTGAGGCGGTCGCGGAATAGGGTACATTCTGCGTCCGGCTTAGGCCGACAAGCAAGATATGCGGAGATTGGGACATGAAATTCAGCATTGAACGTGC
>CBDTYC010000077.1:0-10180 GCA_965364495.1 uncultured Yoonia sp.
TTTACATAAAGCCGTACAGGACACTGAATTATCATTAATTGCTGTCGGCACGCCTGAAAAGCAGGCGAAAATGCGTGTGGGCCAGATCTGGCAATGGCTTTACCATTGGGGCACCCGCGACTTTGATCTGATGACCAATTTGTCCAAAGACTACCGTACGATGTTGTCCGAAAATTTTGTGATCGCGCTGCCAGAGGTCGTCACCCGCCAAGTTTCCGAGGACGGCACCCGCAAGTACCTTGTCCGTATCGCAGGCGGTCACGAGGTCGAGGTGGTTTATATCCCCGAAACAGACCGCGGCACACTTTGTATTTCCAGCCAGGTCGGCTGCACACTGACCTGTTCATTCTGTCATACCGGCACCCAGAAACTGGTCCGCAACCTGACGTCCGCCGAAATCGTCGGTCAAATCATGGTTGCCCGCGACGATCTGGGCGAATGGCCCGAACAGGGCGCGCCAAAGAACGAAACGCGCCTCTTGTCCAATATCGTACTGATGGGCATGGGCGAACCGCTATATAATTTCGAGAATGTCCGTGACGCAATGAAGATTGCGATGGACCCCGAAGGGATTTCGCTGTCGCGTCGGCGCATTACCCTTTCAACCTCTGGCGTCGTGCCCGAAATTGCCCGCACTGCATCCGAAATCGGCTGTATGTTGGCCATCTCTTTCCATGCGACCACTGACGAAGTCCGCGACAAACTGGTTCCGATCAACAAGCGTTGGCCATTGGTCGAACTGCTGGACGCGCTGCGCGAATACCCGAAGGTATCCAACTCAGAGCGGATTACATTTGAATACGTAATGCTGGACGGTGTGAATGACAGCGACGACGATGCCCGCCGTTTGATCAAACTGATCGAGGGCATTCCCGCCAAAATCAACCTGATTCCCTTTAACGAATGGCCCGGCGCACCTTACAAGCGATCGTCAAACAACCGTATCCGCAAGTTTGCCGACATCATTTACAAGGCTGGCTATGCCTCGCCAATCCGCACCCCGCGGGGCGAAGATATCATGGCCGCCTGTGGTCAGCTAAAGTCCGCCACCGAACGCGCCCGCAAATCCAAGGCCCAGATCGCTCAGGAAGCAGGGCTTTAGATCAGCAACGCCCGTGCTTCGTCCGGTGACAAGGCGGCGGGGCGCGCGCAGGTCGTGCTAAGGTCGATAAAACGCCGTTCTTCGCCTGCCCGCAGGATGCCGGTCATCACATCAACCGCATGCACGGCAAGGTCGATGCTGCAACGGTGCGCGCGGCCATCAGCAATGGCAGTTGCCATATCGGCAAGGCCGGCACAGCGATAGTTGGCCCTGTCATCCTGATTAGCGATACCAAAAGGGTGATCCCACGCGGGCAGTGCTGTGATCTCTTGGCTCTCGCCGCTTTTTTCGACGACGCCACCAAAAAAGTTAGGGTCCGGCACAAACAGCGATCCGGTTTCACCGTAAAGTTCCATATGCGCATGCCTGTGCGCCCAGACATCCCAACTGGTACCAAGGGTGACAGTCGCACCGCTCGCGAATTCAAGCAATGCGTGGATGTTGGTAGGAGTATCGACAGGGACAGTTTCGCCCTTGCGAGGACCAATACCGATCTTGCGCTCTGCAAATGTTGCTGTGGCCAATGCGGCCACGGTTTTCACAGGCCCCAGAAGCTGGATCAGGTTCGTGACATAGTAGGGGCCGATATCCAGCACCGGACCTGCGCCGGCCTGGAAAAAGAAATCTGGGTTCGGGTGCCATGCTTCCATGCCGTGGCCCATTACGTGGCAGGTTCCGCCGATGATCCGGCCCACGTCGCCCGCATCAATTGCCGCGCGTGCTTGCTGGTGTGCGCCGCCCAAGAACGTATCAGGCGCAGAGCCGATGGACAGCCCTTTTGCGGTCGCCAATTCACGCAATTCTTCACCTTCCTGAAGCGTTAACACCAACGGTTTTTCGGAATAGGCGTGTTTGCCTGCTTCCAAAATCCGTTTGGTAACTTCGAAATGCACCGCCGGGATGGTCAGGTTCACAATGACATCCACGTCCGGCGCTTTCAGCAGATCATCAACCGTTTCTGCGCGCACGCCATATTCAGCCGCGCGTGCATGGGCCGTATCCATGTTTATGTCAGCCACCGCCACCGGTTTGAGCGATTTGAAAAGCGGGGCAAGCCCCAGATAAGAAGTCGCGATATAGCCGCATCCGATGATGCCAACGCGAAGCTGTGTCATGGCGTGTTCCTTTAGAATTTCTGGACGGACGCAAGGCTGCGTGCCGCAAAGCGTTGGTCATCAGACGGGTTATCATGCTCGACCACATAGTGATCCACGCCGGCTGCTTGCAGTGCGCTATGGATTGATGCCCAATCCATGATGCCGTGCCCCACATCGGCCCAACCGTCCTCGTCGCTGCAGTCGCCTTCGGGTGCAATGTCTTTGATATGTGCTGTTGTGATCCGGCCCGCGTATTTTTCGACCCATTCACGGGGATCAAAGCCCGCCCTTTTGACCCAGCCCAAATCAAGTTCGAGCATGATGTCGTCGCCAGCGGCGACAATCAGGTCAAGCGGGGTGTCGCCTTGCGGTGTAGGGATGCATTCGAAATCGTGGTTGTGCCACCCAAAAACCAGCCCTGCAGCCTGCAATGGCTTTCCCGCCGCGGCCAGCCGCTTTGCGAAAGCTGTCCATTCATCTGAATGCGCAGGGCGATCTTCGGCTGCCAGATAGGGCGCAAAGACCTTCTCGATTCCCAAACGACGCGCAATGGCAATCGTACCTGACGGGTCGCTTTCGATCATCTCAAGCGCCACATGGCCACTGCGCAATGCCAATCCGCTGGCGTCGAGACCCGCCTTGAGCGTATCGACGTCATCAAGCAATGCGCCGTAACCTTCGACTTCTTTGTAGCCGGTCTTGGCCAGCATTTGCAGTGTGTCCGCCAGTGGCAAATGATTGCGTGAACAGTAGAGTTGATAGGAAATCCGAGGCATTTCGCGGCCTTTCTATGCGTAAGTGGCGCTGTGCAAATCGCGCAGCGTAAATTTCGGGGTATCATCGGGATTGGCCGGTACGAAGGTCACCGTGACCTGCTGACCGGGCAAAAGCGTTATGCAATTGCGATCGAAGCGGCCACAGACATCCGCCTCAAGCGCCGCGAAAAGCGCCAGCGATGTTGCGCCAATCGTGATCTGGTTGCCATCAATCTGGTGGGTCAGACCACTGGGTTGAAGATCATAATCCTTGTACGGGCGCGGCGCGAAAGTGTCCGAACCACTGTGCCCGCCAGAGGTTTCCCAAGTGAAATGCAGCATTTCATCAGCGGCAAGCGCAGTCAGCGCGAGGCTCAGGATATTGACAGCAGCATCCTCGACGTGTGCGGTCCCTGCCCCCAATTCACGCAACACCCCATTCATATTCACGGCAAAAACTTGCACGGAAACGTCGCAGCCTGCGGGGGCATCATTGACCACACGTATTTCAATTTGCCCGTCTTTTGGCACCGCAGTGACAAGTACTGGCGCATAGAAATCTTGCGCCATATGGTGCAGCAATTTCCAGTCGCCGCCGTGGTTCAACGAAGCCCATGAACACACCGGCCAAGTGTCATTCAACTGCCAGATCAGCGTGCCCATGCAATGCGGCTTGAGGCTGCGCCAATGGGTCACGGCCGTCTTGATCGCTAAACCCTGCTGGACCTGTGACAGATAGACGAAATCGTCGAAATGCTTGGGCCACCGGAAATAGCGGAACATCGTCTCGGCGATTCGGGCGTTACCGCCTGCGTTCTTTTGATGGGCCTCAAGAACAGGGGCCGCGATGTTGTGGTCTGCGGGGTCCGCAAATTGACGGATCGACGTCATGGACGGATAGCTTTGAAAGCCGAACTCGGAACAAAAACGCGGGGCAATGTCGCGGTAATGGTCAAAGTCGCGGCCCTCGTGCCAGACCGACCAGAAATGCATATCGCCCGATCCGTCATCGTGCCACGCGTCGCTAAAGTTCAAAGGTCCGGGCGACGGCGAGGAAGGCCACCAGATTGCGGCGGGATCAGCGGCTTTCAATGCCCGCTCGATCGTGTGGTTCAAACGGTCGTAGTTCACCAGATATCGGTCGCGGTCGGCGCGTGTTTCCTCGAACCATGTCAGCGCCCCGATCAGTTCATTGTCACCGCACCAAAGCGCCAGACACGCATGATATTGCAAACGCTGCAGGTTTTCGGTCACCTCGACACGCACATTTTCAAGATATGCCGCGTCCGATGGATAGATATTGCAGGCGAACATAAAGTCCTGCCAGACCATCAAGCCTAGCTCGTCACATATGTCGTAGAACCAGTCCGCCTCATAGCGGCCGCCACCCCAGACGCGGATCATGTTCATGTTTGCATCGACCGCTGACTGCAACAGGTCGCGGGTTTTCGCGGGGGTAATCTGCCCAGCCAGCGCGTCAGCAGGGATCCAGTTCGCGCCTTTGGCAAAAACATCGCGGCCGTTCACGCGAAACTTGAAACCAAGTCCGGCATCATCTTTTTCGGTGACTAGCGCCACCTTGCGCAGACCGATGCGGCGCTTGGCCTTGGCCGATCCAAAGGATACTTCAAGATCATAAAGCGGCTGTTCGCCTTGGCCCGCCGGCCACCAGATTTGTGGGTCTTGGATAGTTAGCGAAAGATCGCAACGCCCTTGCACCGTCTTTGCAGTAACAGCTTGGCCGTCGATCACCACCGTGACAGGACCATCGTGGTTGGTGAAACCCATGCTGATCGTCAGTGCGACGCCCGCGTCGCCATGATCTTGATGAACGGTCAGGTGATCCAAACGCGGCGCAGTGTTGGGCGCAATCTTGATCGTGCCGTAAATTCCGAAAGGGGCCAGCGCGATGTTCCAGTCCCAACCGTAGTCGCATTGCGGTTTGCGCAACAGATTGACGTTCGGGATCGGGTTGTTACCCTCTTGATAGGGCAGATAAAACGGCTGGGCGTCCTGTAGCTTTGCTGCATGCGCAATAGAGTTTTTGAAGATCACGCTGATGGTGTTTTCGCCGATCTGCGCGACATCTGCCAGATCAACGCGGAAAGTGCGAAAGGCGTTGTCACAGCGCAAGACGCATTGCCCGTTTACGATGACATCCACAATTGTATCTACGCCGGACAGGACCAGATCAACGTCCGTATCTGTCAGCACAAATGTGCGCGTGGCGGTCCAGTCACGCTCGGCAATCCAGCGCAGTTGATATTCGTTCCGGCCCCAATAAGGGTCAGGGATCAGGCCCGCGTCGTGCAGGGCGCTGATGCCGTCGGTCGGTAGGTTGATCGCGCAGCTATAGACGCCACTGTCGTCAGACAACGCCCATTCGCCAACCAAATTCAGTGTGGTCACAGACGGTCCTCGGTTGATTTGTCAAACAAGGAAGCGCGCGAAGGATCGACGCCTATCTCGATGGTCTCACCGGCCTTAACCACCGCTTGCCCGTCCATACGGATACGGAAACTGTGTTGGCCCAGCTTGGCATAGACCAGCGTATCCGACCCCATCGGTTCGACCAGATCAACTTCGACGCTAAACTGTAGCGGCGCATTTTTGACCAGTTCGCCGGTGACAACATGCTCTGGCCGGATGCCGATCACAGCGGGCCGGTCAGCGGTTTGAGGCGCCGCAAAGTCGTAGCCAGTCATCGGCAAGACCATATCATCGACCTTGAAACTGCCTGCCTCCAGATGTCCTTCGAGGAAATTCATCGAAGGACTACCGATAAAGTCGGCCACATAGAGATTGCGCGGCTGATTATAAATCTCGTCCGGGCTGCCCAACTGCATGATTGCGCCGCCTTTCATGACCGCGATCCGGTCGGCAAGTGTCATCGCCTCTACCTGATCGTGGGTCACGTAGATCATGGTATTCTTAAGCTGGTTGTGCAGCCGTTTGAGTTCGACCCGCAGATCAACGCGCAGCTTGGCATCAAGGTTGGAGAGGGGCTCGTCAAACAAGAACACGTCGACATCACGCACCAGCGCGCGGCCAATTGCAACCCGCTGGCGTTGTCCGCCAGACAAGGCACCCGGCTTGCGATCCAGAAGCGGGCCGATTTGCAGAATATCCGCGGCACGGGCGACACGCTTTTCAATCTCGTCCTTGGGCAATCTGGCGTTTTTCAACCCGAACGACAGGTTCCCCTTCACCGTCATCTGCGGATAAAGCGCGTAGGACTGGAACACCATGCCGATGCCCCGCTCTGACGGTTCGGCCCATGTGACGTTCTTGCCCTTGATGTGAATCTGACCGTCTGTGACCTCTAGCAATCCCGCGATGCAATTCAACAAGGTGGATTTCCCGCACCCCGATGAGCCGAGCAGCACAAGAAATTCGCCTTCATGGATGTTCAGATCAAGGTTTCTCAGGACTTTGACAGCCCCAAAGGCCAGATCAAGTTTTTTGATTTCGACAGAATAGGACATGGATTAGCCTTTCACCGCGCCAGCAGCGATGCCGCGCACGAAGAGTTTGCCTGAGGCAAAATAGATAACGAGAGGGACAAGACCGGTCAGCAAGGTTGCCGCCATATTGACGTTGTATTCCTTGATACCCTGCACCGAGTTCACGATATTATTCAGCTGAACGGTCATCGGATAGGTCGCCGGTTTGGTGTAGATCACTCCAAACAGGAAGTCGTTCCAGATGCCCGTCACCTGCAAAATGATCGCGACAACAAAAATCGGCAGCGCCATTGGCAGCATGATCTGGAAGTAAATCCGCCAGAACCCTGCCCCGTCGACGCGGGCCGCCTTGAACAGTTCTTCGGGGACTGATGCAAAGTAGTTGCGGAAAAGTAGCGTCAGGATCGGCATTCCAAAGATCGTATGCACAAGAACCAAACCGCCCAAATCGCCCATCAAACCGATTTCACGCAGCAAGATCACGATCGGATAAATCATTGTCTGATACGGAATGAAGGCGCCAAGGATCAGGATCGTAAAGAACACCTCTGAGCCTTTGAATTTCCAGTTCGACAGCGCGTAGCCATTTACCGACGCAATCGCGATGGACAGTGTCACTGACGGGATCAGGATTTGGACAGAATTCCAGAACCCGCGCGACAGCCCGTCACAGTTCACGCCTGTGCAGGCCTCGGACCATGCCTTTACCCATGGCTCGAACGTGATTTCCAAAGGTGGGCCAAAGACATTGCCCATTCGGATTTCTGGCATCCCCTTAAGCGATGTCACGACCATCACATAAAGCGGCAGCAGATAGTACATGCTGACCATGATCAGCGTGCCATAAAGGAAAATATTCGCACGGCTGAACCGTTTCTTGGGCTTGGGTCCGGTCGGGCCGGTCAATGCGGTATCAGGCATTCTTCTTGCCTCCAAATTCGAGGTACGCCCACGGGATCAGGATAATGATCACCGACACAAGCATCATTGTGGATGCCGCAAATCCTTGGCCAAGGTTCTGTGCGCGGAACATGTATTCGATAACGTATTTGGCAGGCACTTCGGAACTGATCCCGGGGCCGCCATTGGTTTGCGCCACGACCAGATCGTAAAGCTTGATTATGCCCGAAGCGATCAATACCAGAGCCGTCACAAACACAGGCCGCATCATCGGGATAATGATCCGAACATAGGTTTTCACGGTTCCGATCCCGTCAACACGGGCGGCCTTCCAGATGTCTTCGTCAATGCCGCGCAGACCCGCCAGCATGATGCACATGATCAGACCCGACCCCTGCCAGATACCCGCAATCAGCAAGCCGAACATCACCGTATCAGGGTCGTTGAGCGGGTCGAAACTAAAGCTTTGCCAGCCCCACCCCTGCACGAGGGATTCAAGGCCGAAATCAGGGTTCAGTATCCATTGCCACGCGATACCGGTCACAACAAAAGACAGCGCGAAAGGATACAGGAAAATCGTGCGAAAGGCACTTTCGAACCGGATCTTGCGATCCAGCAAAGCAGCCAAACAAAAACCGATTGTCAACGTCAGTACCAGCGAACAGACGCCGTAAAGTGCCAGATTGGAGATCGAGATCAGCCAACGAGGCGTTTCCCACAAGCTCTCGTATTGATCGAAGCCAACCCAATTCAGCTTGGGCAGCAACCGCGAGTTTGTGAATGAGTGGACAACCGTCCAAAGCGTTCCGCCCATAAAGACAACAACCGCCGTAAGGATCATCGGGATCGACGCGATCTTGGCCATTGGATTGCGGAACAGGCGTGATGGACGCTTGGCACCGGCGGCGGCGCTGGTCGTCCCGTCGTCAACCACTGACATGGTGGTTCTCCCTTGTTGGCTAACTGGGTCCGGTTTCGTTCCAGACCTTCATTGGCTTCCAAATGGCCCACCCGAAGAAACGGACGGGCCACTCGGGAGGTTATGCTTAATCAGCAGATGCAATCAGATCAGCATAGCGCGCTTGCGCGTCTGCTGCAGACATGTCGCCGGACCAGAACTCGGCCATCAGATCTTCGATTTGCGTCTGCGTGTCGGCAGACAAGGACTGATCACCGGATGGTAGAATGCCCCCGTCAGCCAGAATGCCCAAACCCTTTTGCATACAGCCGTTTGCTGCGGCCATGTCGATATCGCCGCGTACCGGCAAAGAGCCTTTGGCAAGGTTGAATGACACCTGAACTTCTGGCGAAATCAACAATGCAGCCAGTTCTTTCTGGGCAGCCGTGATTTCAGGATCATCGTTGGCGGGGAAATAGAACGCGTCGCCGCCGGTATCAAGGATCGCATTCAACCCCAGACCGGGCAGGCAGGAATAATCCTGACCTTCAACCTGACCCGCGACAGAGAATTCGCCCTGCGCCCAGTCACCCATCAACTGTGCACCAGCCTGACCTGTAATGACCATATTGGTCGCCTGGTTCCAGTCCTGCACATTGCTTTCGCGGGCAAGTTCACGCGCATTTGCGACCGCTTCGAACACTGCAGCGTATTCCGGCCCGCGCGCTGTGTCGGCATTCTTGTTGACGGTCACGTCGCGCCAGGCGTCCAAACCGGCAACGGCGATTGTGATCGCACCGAAGGCAAGGTTTTGCTGCCAGCCCTGCTGACCCATCGCAAGTGGCACCATGCCTGCAGCTTCAAGGGCAGGTGCGGAAGCGACGAATTCGTTCCAGTCAGCCGGCACATCAAGGCCAGCTTTTTCATAGGCGTCATGGCTTAGCCATAGCCATTGGGCAGAGTGAATGTTGACTGGCACGCAGTAAATGCGGCCGTCCAATGTGCAGCTATTCAACAATGATGACGGGTTGACGATATCGGCCCATCCACCCGCTTCGGCAACATCCGTGAGATCAAGCATCATGCCCGCCTCGATCAGTTCCTCGGCTTGGCGACCGTGGTTCAACTGGGTCGCGCCCATCGGATCACCGCCCAGAATGCGGCTGATAATGATCGGGCGTGCTGTGCCGCCGGAACCGGCAATCGCGCCGTCGACCCACGTATTCCCTGTGGCGTTCCACGCGTCGGCAAATTTGCCGACAGCTGCGGCCTCACCACCGGATGTCCACCAATGTGTCACTTCAAGTTCAACAGCTGATGCCGCCGACGCACCGACGATTGCAGTCGCCGCGAGTAGTTTTGTTGTTAGCTTCACGATTCTCTCCTCCCTGGTTCTAAATCGTTATAGTAGAGCCTATATCGATTTAGATTGACCTCGCAAGTAAAAATAAGCCACACTCAGTGACATCCAAACCTCTTTGGCGTAAGGCACTGTTGTCAGGTTGTTTTTAGCGATCTTGGTGCATGTGTTAAGGCATGGCGCCATAGCGAAAACCGCACTGAAACGGGAGGAACGGCATCATGGCGCGCGACAAGTCTCAGCCCAAACCGGCGATGACAAAGCTGTCTTCGGAAGGCAAACCGACGCTCAAAACCATTGCTCAACTCAGTGGCCTCGCTGTGCCTACCGTGTCACGCGCGCTTAGCGATGCCCCCGATATCGGCGCCGATACCAAGAAACTTATCCGCAAGATCGCCGACGATATTGGCTATGTCCCCAACCGTGCAGGCGTGCGTCTGCGCACCGGCCGCACGAATGTCATCAGCCTTGTGATGTCCACCGAACATGATCTGATGAGCCACACCGCCCGCCTGATTGCATCAGTGGCAGGCGGCTTGCGCGACACGCCTTTCCATTTGATTGTGACGCCCTTCTTCCCTGATCAGGACCCGATGGACCCTGT
>CBDTYC010000078.1:0-9903 GCA_965364495.1 uncultured Yoonia sp.
AAATGGAGGCGAGTACCGGAATCGAACCGGTGTACACGGATTTGCAATCCGCTGCATAACCTACCTGCCCACTCGCCTCATGCCGCATGAACTAAGGATAGCGCCGCGTAAGGTCAAGCCGATATCGCGATGGGTATTGTTGCGCGGCAAACTTGGGCAGGCGGCGACAAAACAATCTCGCGCTAGCTGCCGATATCCTCTGGTCCGACCGCTGTTGCTTTGATAATCGCAAATAGTGTCTGGCCTACGGCTAGTTGCATCCGCTGTGCGCTGCGGCGTGTAATGCGGGCCAGTAAATGATCTTGGCCGGACCTTAGCCCGACCGCAACGCCCGGCCCCCTGCCCTCGGTGATCTGGATGATCTCGACGGGAAGCACATTCAACGCACTGATCCCCTCTGGCGCCGTTTTTGCCAGAATTACGTCCTGCGCAGGTATGCGCAGACGCACGCTTTGCCCGATCGCACCAAGATTGCCGGGTAGAACCAGACGCCCGCCAGAGAACGCAAGTTCGGTCAATCCGTCGTCCAAAAGCCGGCCGGAAACACGCGCTGTAATCACTGCCCCTGCCGAACGAACCCCGACAAGCGGAACGGCGTCGGGGTGCGAGAGGACCTGCCCGATAGGGCCGCTGACCGCAACCTGACCCATGTTCAAAACCACCAGAGTTGTGGCAAGGCGGGCCACTTCGGATATGTCGTGACTTACGTAAAGGATAGGGATTTTAACGGTATCGCGCAAACGCTCGATATAGGGCAAAATCTCTGCTTTGCGGGCGGCATCAAGGGCGGCTAACGGTTCGTCCATCAGCAAAAGCTGCGGATTGCACATTAAAGCCCGCCCCAATGCAACACGTTGCCTTTCCCCGCCGGATAAACCTGCTGGCATGCGCTGCAGCAGATCTTCCAGCCCAAGCACCGCGATCAGTTGCGCCTCGTCATGTTGCCCACCATAGCGCAAGTTATGTAAAACGGTCATATGCGGGAACAGCCGCGCGTCTTGAAAAACATAGCCGATGCGGCGTTTATGCGCCGGAATGTTTACGCGGGTAGCGCTGTCAAATAGCACGACATCGCCAACCGCTATCCGCCCTGCGTCTGGGCGGTTGAGGCCGGCAACAGCATTCACCACCGAAGTTTTTCCCGACCCCGAAGGCCCAAAAATCGCTGTCACGCCAGCGGGTGCTTCAAATTTTGTTTGCAACGCAAACGCACCAAGCTTTTGTTGGATATCAACCGCGATCATCCGCGCCCTACCTTGCGCGCCATGCGCCGTGCCAGCCATTCAGAAACCAAAAGCGCGCCCATCGCCAGCACCACAGAAACGGTCACCAGTCCCAAAACAGCCGGTTCTGCGCCCGGGACTTGCAGCAAGCCATAGATCGCTGTCGGGATGGTTTGGGTCTGCCCCGGGATCGCTGCCACAAAGGTGATTGTCGCTCCGAATTCGCCCAGCGCCTTGGCAAATCCCAAAATGCCCCCTGCAAGAATACCGGGCAAAACCAAGGGCAGTGTGACCGTCGCCATGACCCGCCACCGCGATGCGCCCAACGTTGCTGCGGCGTCCTCCAATCCGGTATCAACCGCCTCAAACCCCAAGCGGATCGCGCGCACCATCAGTGGAAAGGCCATGATCGCCGCTGCGAGGGCTGCACCGGTCCAGCGAAATGCGAGGGAGATACCGAATATATCGTTCAGCGGGGCGCCAACCGGACCCTGTTGCCCGAACAAAACAAGCAACAGATACCCCGTAACCACGGGCGGCAGGACCAGTGGCAGATGCACGATCCCATTCAGAATTTGCCGACCCGGAAATGACTTGCGCGCCAGAATATAGGCCACCCAGATTGCGACTGGCAGCGCCGCAAGAGTTGCGACCAATGCCACGCGCAAGGATAGCATGATCGCGGTCCATTCCTGCGGCCCCAAGCTATCCATCATCGCGCAGGCCCCGCTGCTGGCAAGAAACCTGCTTGCGTCAAGATCGCTTGCCCCTCTGGTCCGCGAACATAGTCCCAAAATGCCCGTGCTTCACCCGAGGCATTATTTACGACCGCACCGACATAGCGGATCGGCGGATGACTTTGTGCGGGAAAGACCGCCACTTCGGTCACATCAGGGCTGGCCCGCAGATCGGTGCGATAAACGATACCTAAAGGGGTCTGCCCACGCGCGACCAAAGCAAGTGCGGCGCGGACATTATCAACTTCGGCCAAGCGGTCCTGCACGGCATCCCAAAGGCCCAGCGACTGCAATGCGGCTTTTGCATAAATCCCTGCAGGGACGGCATTCGTCAGACCAACCGCCAGCCGCCCATCGTCCAGCGCGTCGACTATACCTGTTTGATCCAGAACCACCAACGGATGTCCCTGTTTTGCCATAAGAACCAGACGGTTACTTGCGAAATCTGACAAACTTTCGGGTTCTATGGCACCTTGCGCCGCCAGATAATCCATCCAGTCAACGTTCGCCAATAAGACAACATCTGCGGGCGCACCCAGACTTACCTGCCGCGCCAAAGTGCCGCTGCCACCATATGATACAACAACACCTTCAAAGCGGGAGGCGATTTGATCCAGCGGTTCTTTGAGGCTGGCCGCACTGAAAACAAGTACTTCCGCGCGGGCGAACGGGGCCGCGAGGGTCATCGTTAAGCCAAGAAGGAAAGCGCGCAGGTTCATATCCGAACTATCTGGTGTATCACAGGCGCATGCAAGGCTCAGACCCATGCAAGGCTACGGGCGGCCAATCCCTGAACACGCGAGCGCACCTCGTCCCCGATAGCACCACTGCGCGGTGCATCACGCAACTCGGTAAGCCAGTGATCTTGCGGATAGTGACGGCGCAGGGGGCCGTGCCATTCTAACGCGCCCAGCACAGATTGCGCCACTGGCGGCAAACGGTCGGGTATCTCGTATGCGTTCAACGTCGCCCAAACGCCTGTCCAAAGTCGCCCGACTGACCACGGGTTATATCCCCCACCGCCCAGCACCAGATAACGCGGAGCCATTGGCCCAAGCGCCGCGACAATTGCCCAATGCGCATTGTTTGAAAGCGCAAGGCGCGACTGCGGGTCTTCGGTGACCGCATCCGCGCCGCATTGCAGAACGACGGCATCAGGGCGAAATCCGGCGACCAGTGGCAGAATGATCCGGTCACGTATCAAAGCCATTTCATCATCATGCAACCCCGCAGGCACAGGCAAGTTGAACACCTGCCCCACACCCACATCGCGCAACCGTCCTGTCCGGGGCCAGCGGTTTTCTTCGTGGACAGAGATTTGCAGAGTATCCGGATCGCCCGCAAAAGCATGTTCAACCCCGTCGGGGTGATGCGCGTCGATATCAACATAGGCGATTTTTCTTGCCCCGTTGCGGCGTAGTGACTGGATCGCGAGAACGGGGTCATTGAGATAGCAAAAACCGTTGGCACGGTCCGGCATCCCGTGATGGGTTCCACCTGCAGGGGAATAAATCACGCCGCCATTCTTGAGCAACTCGCCCGCAAGCAAAGATGCGCCAGCCGATGTCGCGGGCCTGCGGTACATTTCCTTGAAGACGGGGTTCGATACTGTGCCAAGGGCATGTCGTGTGCGGACATCATCGGTGACCGTTTGCGCCGCTTCTGCGGCATGCAATGCTGCCAGATACTCCTGTGTGTGATAGCCCGTCAGCGCCGCGACCTTCGCCCTTGGGCTTGTGACAAATTGTGCGGGCGGCAGCCAGCCCAGCGCGCGCGTCAGGTCCATCACGGTCGATACGCGCGGAACACGCAATGGATGCCACGCCCCGTAGCTGGAATTGCGGTAGATCTCCGACCCGATAAATCGAGGCTTTGGGGTTGCCCGCCCATCCGTGGTTTGCGTAACGTCTGCCATAGGCTTGATGTAACGCTTTTTTGGACCGCGCACATGGCGAAATCGATCACAAGGCAGCTTCCGCTGAAATTGCGCAAGGGCGGCAAGACCGACGTACGTGCGCAGTTCGCGGCGCTGTGTTGGCGTGTCAAAAACGATCGTGTGCAGATCTGCCTGATTACAAGCCGCACCCGCAAACGGTGGATCATTCCCAAAGGTTGGCCGATGCACAAACAGACACCTGCAAACGCAGCCGCTACCGAGGCATTTGAAGAGGCGGGCCTACAGGGCGAAGCAGTTGAACTGTGTCTGGGGGTCTACAACTACAGCAAACCTACAAAGCTGGACAATGCACCGATCATCACCATGGTCTATCCGCTGCATGTGACCCATGTGCATAGCACTTGGCCGGAACAGAATGAACGGCAACGCAAATGGTTCAGCACCAAAAAGGCCGCCAAGAAACTATCAGAGCCGGCACTCAAACAGATTGTCCTGAACTTCAATCCCAAGAAACTGGCCCGCTAAGCGGGGCTTGCAAGCCCCCCCGAAAAGCTTACTTTTGGAGTGATCAATAGCGCGCAGGACTCCATGATCCGCTTTCACCTCAAATGCGACCAAGGCCACGAATTCGAAAGCTGGTTTCAGTCTGGTGCAGCTTTTGACAAGCTGGTGACCGCCGGCATGATCAATTGCACGACTTGCGGATCTGCAAAGGTCGCCAAGTCTGTCATGGCCCCTGCCGTCAGTACGTCGTCACAAATCACCGCCCCAAAGCCAACCGAAGCAGCAATCGCCGCATTGCGTGATCAGGTGGAAAAGAATTCCGACTACGTTGGTGAAACCTTCGTCAAAGAGGCCCGCGCCATGCATGACGGGACAATCCCCGAGCGGTCTATTTACGGGCAGGCAAATCTGGCCGAGGCCAAGAAACTGGTCGAAGACGGCATCCCTGTCGTTCCATTACCCTTTATGCCGCGCAAGAAAACCAACTAACCGAAAGGGCGGCACATGACTGTTCTGATTACTGGCGCCAATCGCGGCATCGGCAAAGCCCTATTCGATGGCTACACGATGCGCGGGGAAAAAACGCTAGGCACCCATCGCGGGCCACAAGATGGCGCTATGCTGCAACTGGACGTCACAGACCCTGCGTCGCAATGCGCCTTGGCCACGCAGATGAAAGGCGAGCCAATTGACCTTCTCGTTTGCAATGCGGGCGTCAATCTGGACAAGGGGCAAAAGCTGGAAAGCGGTTATCCGTCTGCCATGTGGGAAGCGACCTTTGCTGCGAATGTCACTGGCGCGTTCATGACTATTCAATCGATGCTGTCCAACTTGCGCCTTAGCAAAGCCCCGAAAATCGCGATCATAAGCTCGCAACTTGGGTCGCAGACTATCGCGTCCGGTGGCGGATACATCTACAACGCCAGCAAAGCGGCCGTTCTGAATGTCGGGCGCAATCTGGCCGTTGATCTGGCTCCGGAAGGGTTTGCCGTGGGCATTTATCATCCCGGGTGGGTCCGTACTGACATGGGTGGAAATGCAGCCGACATTTCGATGCAGCAAAGCGCGGACGGGCTGATGGCCCGATTTGATGCTTTGTGTGTAAAAACCACAGGTTGTTTTGAAAATTGGGATGGGCGGCCCCACCCGTACTAACCGTTTGCCCTTGGGTCAAAGCGGCATTAAGGAAGCGCCTGAATAAACGGATGCTTCTTAGGACGACGTATGCCTACTCTCGTTATGAAATTTGGTGGCACTTCGGTGGCCAACCTTGACCGGATCGCCCGCGCCGCCAAGCGCGTCGCTGTAGAGGTCGCCAATGGCTATGATGTGATCGTGATTGTATCGGCCATGTCGGGCAAGACCAATGAGCTGGTTGGCTGGGTAGATGAAACTGCGCCACTTTATGACGCACGCGAATATGATGCCATTGTCTCGTCCGGTGAAAATGTCACCGCGGGCCTTATGGCCCTGCGCTTGCAGGAAATGGACATTCCTGCGCGCAGTTGGCAGGGCTGGCAGGTGCCGGTCAAAACCACTTCGGCACATTCTAGTGCCCGGATCGAAGACATCCCGACGGACAACCTTTCTGCCAAGTTCAAAGAAGGTATGAAAGTCGCCGTCGTCGCGGGCTTTCAGGGCGTCAGCCCCGAAGGTCGGATCACAACGCTGGGGCGCGGCGGGTCGGATACAACCGCCGTCGCCTTTGCCGCCGCATTCGAGGCAGAGCGGTGCGACATTTATACCGACGTGGACGGTGTTTACACAACTGACCCACGGATCACGAGCAAAGCCCGCAAACTGGACAAGATCGCATTTGAAGAAATGCTGGAACTGGCATCGCTGGGTGCCAAAGTGCTGCAAACGCGCTCGGTCGAGCTGGCGATGCGGTACAAGGTGCGTCTGCGCGTATTATCGTCATTTGAAGAACCGTCCGCCAGCGCCGGAACGCTGGTCTGCGATGAGGAGGAAATCATGGAATCCAATGTTGTAGCCGGTGTCGCCTATTCCCGCGACGAAGCGAAGATGACCCTAATTTCGGTCGCGGACCGCCCTGGTATCGCCGCCGCAATCTTTGGCGCGCTATCGGATGCGGGCGTCAACGTCGATATGATCGTCCAGAACATCTCGGAAGAAGGGCGTACCGATATGACGTTCTCTTGCCCTGTCGATCAGGTGAAGCGCGCTGAAAAGGCGATACAGGACGCTAAGGTCAAAGGCGACATCAACTTTCACGACCTTATCGCCGATGAAGGCGTCGCCAAAGTCAGCGTTGTCGGCATCGGCATGCGCAGCCACACAGGTGTCGCTGCCAAAATGTTCCGCGTTTTGTCCAACGAAGGTGTGAACATCAAGGTCATTACAACCTCAGAGATAAAGATTTCCGTGCTGATTGATAGAAAATACATGGAACTTGCCGTGCAGGCCCTGCATGATGCGTTTGAGTTGGATAAAGCAGGCTAAGTCCACGTTTGGCTAGCCCGCACCACAAGGGGGCGCATGCCACATAGACTTGAAACCGAAAGTCGCAAGCTGCTTGGACGGCTACGCGAAGCTCTGGCGGCTGACAGCGAAGGTCAGGCGCGGCTGGATGCTGTCGTCGATCTGATTGCAGATTCGATGGGGACCGAGGTGTGCTCGATCTATCTGTTCCGTGATACCGAAACGCTGGAACTTTGCGCGACCAAAGGCCTGCAAGCCGAAGCCGTCCACCAGACGCGGATGCGCCTAGGCGAAGGTCTGGTTGGTCAGACCGCCAAGAACCGCACGGTCATCAACACGGCCGACGCCCCTGCTTCCAAAGGCTTCCGCTATATGCCGGAAACCGGCGAAGAACGTTTTTCCAGTTTCTGTGGCGTGCCTATTCAGCGACTAGGAGAAGTCCTGGGCGTGCTGGTTGTGCAATCCAAAGATGCCCGCCAATATATCCCCGACGAAGTCTATGCCCTTGAAATCGTGGCGATGGTCATCGCAGAGATGACCGAACTTGGTGCCTTCGTTGGTGAAGGTGCCGCGCTGTCAGCCCGACACCAACAGCCCGTTATGCTGCGCGGCTCGGTCGCTCAGGAAGGGGCCAGCGAAGGTGTGGTCTATCTGCACGAACCTCGTGTTGTTGTGACAAATCCTATTTCCGACGATCCGGAAAAAGAACGCACACGGCTTGTGGATGCAATCACACAACTGCGCAGTGGCGTCGATGATATGCTGTCCGGTGCGCATGCGATCGACAAGGATCAGGCACAAGTGCTTGAAACTTACCGCATGTTCGCCAACTCCAGCAGTTGGTTGCGCCGCATGGAAGCAGACGTCATCAACGGCCTTTCGGCTGAAGCCGCCGTCGAAAAAGAACAGTCCTTGGCGCGTGCGCGTATGTCCAAGGCACCCGATCCCTACATGCGTGAACGGCTGCATGATCTGGATGATCTTTCCAATCGGTTGTTGCGCATTCTGACTGGCCAAGGTGCTGATGCACGGGCCGACATGCCCGAAAACCCGATCCTTGTGGCGCGCAACATTGGACCCGGCGAGCTGTTGGAATATGGCAAGCAGATCAAAGGTATCGTACTCGAAGAAGGCTCTGTCGGCAGCCATGCGACGATTATTGCACGTGCGTGGGCTATCCCGCTTATCATCAATGCCAAAGGTATTTCCCGCGAGGCACTGAATGGCGACCCAATCTTGGTTGACGGCGACCAAGGCATTGCCCATCTGCGCCCCGATGAAACCGTACACGCAGCGTTTCGCGACAAGATCGCAATGTATACGCGCGCCCAAGAACGCTATGCATCCATCCGTGATCTGCCTGCGACGTCAAAATGTGGAACAACCATATCATTGCAGATGAACGCAGGTCTGATTGCCGACCTGCCGTCGCTTGAAGGGTCTGGCGCCGAAGGTGTCGGTCTGTTCCGGACAGAGCTGCAATTCCTGATCCGCAACCAGATGCCCCGCCGCGCCGAGTTGTCGGCACTTTATTCACGCGTACTCAAAGCGGCAAACGGCAAACGCGTGGCCTTTCGCACGCTTGATATCGGGTCCGACAAGGTCTTGCCCTATATGAAGGCCAATGATGAACCCAATCCTGCGATGGGCTGGCGCGCGATCAGGGTCGGTTTGGACAAACCGGGCGTCTTGCGGATGCAGTTGCAGGCGCTCTTGCGGGCAGCAAACGGGCAACCGCTGGATGTGATGTTTCCGTTCATCACACAAATCAGCGAATACCGCGCCGCCCGTGCCGAAATGGACAAAGCCATCGCCCGCGAAACAAAGCTGGGGCACCCGCTGCCGTCAAAGCTCAAGGTCGGCGCCATGCTGGAAACGCCCTCGCTCGCTTTTGCGCCAGATGTGTTTTTCGAAGAAGTCGATTTCATCTCGATCGGAGGCAATGACCTCAAGCAGTTCTTCTTTGCCGCCGACCGCGAGAACGAGCGCGTGCGCAAACGCTATGATACGCTTGATGTCAGCTTTCTGTCGTTCCTTGAAAGGGTCATCCATCGCTGCGCCGCGTCCGGTACGCCGCTATCGTTCTGTGGTGAAGATGCAGGGCGCCCCGTTGAAGCACTTTGCTTTGCGGCCCTTGGCCTGCGCACGCTGTCAATGCGACCTGCATCAGTCGGACCGGTCAAGCACTTGTTGCGCCGCGTAGACCTGAAAGAAGTGAAAGACGTGATGGATGCAGCCATCGCAAATGGCGATCAATCGGTGCGCCGCGCTGTTGCCGATTGGCTGGTCTATCAGGTCTGAGGCAAATTGCTTTCGGCCAGCACTTTGTGGAAATAGTCGCTTACGGCCACGTCCCCGTGGACGCGCGCGAGCTTGCGCAGCCCGAAATGCACATGCGCCATAGCCACGTAATAATCGACAAACGCATAGTTCGTGCCAGCCCCTGCCGCCGCCCCCAAGATCGGAACAGCTTGCGAGGCCAGCTTTTGGGACAAGACAGCCGCGAAACGCGGCGCAACCTTGCTGATCAAGCCGTTCACCGCGGCCCCTGACAGGCTCAACCGCGCCCCGATAAACGCGGTATTGATGCCGTCGTCATCGTTGCTTGGCCCGCCTGCGCCAAAGACCGCAAGACATTCCATCCGCGTCGCTTCTGCATCAGGGTCTTCGCCATATATGACGGCGACATGATGCACCGCACGAAAAATCACAGTTGTCGCGACAGGCAGTTCTACCAGTGCGGTCGGCAGTCCGCCCAGGCCACCCAATGCACCTGAAAGTGTCGCAAGGATCTTGTGCGCCCTGTCCGACCCGAAATTACGCCCCACGCCCTTGCGGGATTTATGTGCTGCATCAAAGCTTTGGCGCAACGCCGCACGTGCCATGTCATCAATCTGCCTGCGCGTGTTCTGAGGCAGGACTTTCAGGCTGTCTTCGACGTGGCCACCAACATAGGTGATCCCCTTCATCAAGACGCCATTTGCCCGACGCTGGCGCTGGACCAGTGTGGCAATCGCGTCCATTGCGGCGGGCGATAGCGGCACAGGCGCGTCAGCCGGGTTGATTTCATCCATCGTGATCACTGGCTCATCCATGCGTT
>CBDTYC010000079.1:0-9878 GCA_965364495.1 uncultured Yoonia sp.
GTCGGCCAGATGCGGTGATCCCTTTAGATAGTCTGCTGTAGGCGTCGTGGCCTCCTGCGTGGCGGGTACAAACGCCCCTGCCAGGTCTTCGGGCTCGAAACTGCCGCGGCCGATCCAGAAGATCGCGACAAGCCCCGCCTTTTCGTAGTCGTTCAGTTGATTCACAAAACCGTCGAATTCATTCTCGGCGCGGTCAAGCTCACGGGCCAGAATGACGACTTCGGCAATTTTGTCAGCAGAAATTGGTAGCATTGTGCATCCTCCTTATGCGTCAACATAGACATCGGGACGCCGACCACTTTGATCTGGCGCAACTACCGCACAAAAGGCCACCTAGTTTACTTTTTGTCGCGGGCCGCTTTTTCTTCCTTGGTCAGCTTGTTGTTCCATTGGTTGTTGCTCAGGCCAAGTTCTGAGGACAATGGTTTGGTCTTGCCGACGCTGACTTTGCCGCCGTTCTTCAGGAATTCCTGAATAAGCGCATCATCAGTGGTTTCTTTGGGAACATGTTTCATGCCTTCATGCTAGCTCAATTCAAGATGCCGGGCAATCACTGCGGTGCCTGTCCTGTGACATCCGGTATTGCGGGAAATGAACAGAAAATGAAAACACCCGGCGCATCGGTTTGCGCGGATTCAAGACGTTGGAATATTTCAGCCCCATCGTGATGTTAGGCGGCAACGGACAGGAAGCCGCAATCTTCACAGCCATAGAAACATGTGATCCGGTGCCAAGTCATCATGGCCCAGGGATCGCTCCTGACAAAACGATGTCCGAGACATCAGATCATGACATGCTGCTTGTTCCGGCGGTGATAAGGCCCTGATCTCGGGGCAGGCCCCCGAGATGTCTACTTGGCCCCGAACAGGCGGTAGTACATCCAATCCGGCATGAATTGCGACAGACGGAATACCCATGAAAACACCATCGGAAAGCTTTTCTTGAAGTTCTCGGTGTTCATATGCTCGAACACCTCTTTTGCGGCGTCTTGGGCGGTCATGATGAACGGCATGTTGAAGTCGTTCTTTTCGGTCAGCCGTGTCTTGATGAAACCCGGATTGATCAATTGGACGTTGATTGGCGATGTGCGCAAGTCTGCTTGCATGGATTCAGCCAACGACATCAACCCGGCCTTGGACGAACAGTAGCCAATCGCACCGGACAAACCGCGAAAGCCGGACAGTGAGCCAACCAGAACGATATGACCTGCATTCTTTGCAACCATGTCCTTGATCACCGACCCGACGACGCGGGATGCCCCGAGAAAGTTCACCTCGCCCATCATGTCGGCTTTTTCGTTGTCCCACTCCTGCGCCTTCATCGGCCAGTAAACACCTGCGAGGTAGACGACCCCGTCAATGTCCCCGATCTGCTTTGCGGCGGCCTCAACCGCTGCGCGGTCTGCGACATCGACCGTCACGTAGGACGCTTTCCCGGGCAGGTCTGCGACCAAGTCCTTGAGGCGGTCCTCTGACCGCGCGGAAACGATCACCTCGGCCCCTGCGCGACTAAGGCAAAAGGCGACTTCGCGCCCCAGCCCTTCGCTTGCGCCTACGAGCCAGTATCGTTTTCCTTGCCAATCAGTCACATCACTCTCCTGCGTAAGCTTGGTCTTTGGGGCGCATTGTCGCCACCAATTCTGCTACTTTGATCCCGAATTTTCGAAATTGGCTGCGGTTCATGATTGACCCGTTCGCCATCAAATACATCCAGTCAGTCACATCAAGCGCGTGCCCACCGGCGTCTTCGGTCAATTTGATCCGGTAGTTCAACAACACTGCCGAACCGGACTGTTGCCCCGTGCCTGCACCAACAACATCAGGCGCTTCGGCCTTGATACGTCCATCGTTGCCCAGCGTCAGGGTCCATTCCCGGTTCTGCACCTGACCGCTGTCGTAATAGAATTTTTCGCGCATGGTGCCGACGTTGCCGTTCCAGGAGGCATCAAAATCAGCGACAAAGCGCGATGTCACCTTGCCCATGGGGCCGTAGATCACGCCTTCGCAGGTGATGGGCCCATTGAACCGCTCGCGAATGTCAAAGATCGGACCTTTGGCGTAGTCGTCAGGTTTTTGTGCCCAAAAAGACAAATACCGCGACTTTAACATGGCCGCAGCACCAATCAGTACGGCACCAATCAGGATGTAGGTCATAAACGACATCGTTTAGTCCTCAAGTTTCGTAGCGATCAGCAACCCGATCGCCACCAGTTTCAAAAGCGACGGAACCAATGCGTAAAGCACCGTCAGCATCGATATGGCTTTGGCAGGCAAATCAGTTGCCCCCGCCTGAAAGCCGGATTGTTCAAGTAACGGCAGCAGAACTACCGCGGCGAAGGCAAGCGTGAACTTGTTCACCAGATTCCATAATCCAAAACCCTGAGCCCCATTTGGTGAGATGGCGGCCATACGTTTTGCAAACATCGCAGGTAGAAGCGTCAGGTCTGCTCCGATGGTTGCTCCACTTAGTACGCAGATAACCGCAAAGGGGATCACATCGCCGGGCGACAAAGTCAGCGTGTAGGCAAATGAAGCGACAGCAAGGACCATCGCGCAAAGCAAAACTGGCTTGGGCCCAAAGCGCCGCGCGAGCGCCGACCACATCGGCGAAGATATCGCTGCAGCCAGAAAAAAAAGGACGAGCAGCGCACCTTCCCAACCGACAGCGCCCAGTTTACTTTCGACATAGAACAAGAAAAGCGTGGATGAGACCGCCAAAGGGGTGGCGTTGACCAAGGCAAGGATCAGCAACTTGCGCGCTGTTTTGTCGCGGGTGATTTCGGTGATCCGCGAGGGTACAGGATTCACGCGCCCTTTCCATTCGGGCCACATGAAGAAGGCCGCAATCAAGGTGATGGCGGTGAACCCATAGGCAAAGGCCGCAAATGGATCAGTGACAACACCGATCAGAACAGTAGGTACAACGGCTGCAATGCACACCCCCAGCAAGGCCCCGCTTTCGCGCCAAGCAGCCAACCGGACGTGGCCTTGCGGGTCGTTGCCCGCCTTGCTGACCCCTTGAGCGTAGAAGTTGATAGTCAGAAAGCTGAAAGCAGTAAAAAGCCCCGTAACGGTGATCCCGAACCACCAAATCGGCGCGATGGGTGGCGCGACAGCAAAAAGCCCGATCATCGAAATCGCCATAACGACCGCTGCCAGCGTCATGGCCAGCTTCTTGCTGCGCGTCAGGCGTTCGCTGATCCAGCCAAGGACGGGGTCCTGGATCATATCAAAAAGGCGCATCGCAAACAGCAATGCCCCCAAGGCGGCAAGGCTGACGCCAAAGGTATCGGCGTAGTATTTGGGTGCGTAGATATAGATAGGCAGCCCAGCCCCTGACAATACAGCGGCGAAAACCGTGTATGCGGGCAAACGCTCGGTCAGGGCTTTCATCTACTGACCTCTTCGGAGGGGGGCTTGGGTTGTGACCGGAAAGTTGCCCCTTTCCACCAAAGTTTGATGGCCTGCCAATGGATCAACGCCAACACGCGCCGCGACCCGAAAGGACGGCGCAGGGCGGCTTTGATGATTGACGCATTCGTGATGGGCTTGCGCGGCCCGGTGAGCGTGGCAATCAAACCGCCATTGCCACGGGAATAATCAATCCAGATGCCGATGCTGTCTTGCTGGATATCAAACCGGAACACATAGCCGCCCTCAATGGGTTGGAACGGCGAGACATGCATCAGTTTCTGCGCTGATAGTGTGTCTTCTTTCGTGATCGCATGCCCGTCTTCGTGTCGGCACAAATAGGAATGCCGGTCGCCAAACGTGTTTGAAACCTCTGCAATCACTGTGCGCAAGATGTCTGCATGATCGTAGCACAGCCAAAACGACACCGGGTTGAACACATGCCCGAGCAGACGCGGCTGTGCCAGCAACTCAATCCGTGCGGTGTCGTTGATATCATATGCGGCAAGCACGTCGCGCACCCAGGCAGCGCCCTTGCCCCGTTTGGGCGCGCCGCCATGATCGCGGTCGTGCAACGACATCAGATTGCCTGCATTGCGCGAAAACAGTGACGGCGTTTGTGTCGCGGCCTCTGCGTCGGTCAACACATAGTCGATCGAATAGCGAAAGGCGTTCTTTGTGGCCCCGCGACGTCCATGGTAGGTTTCTGCAGCGATATGATGAACCGTCCGGGTCACTCTGCCGCGACAGCCATGCCGCCTGATGCATTCAACGCATCGGCAACATCCAGACCACTGGACAAGCCATCCTCGTGGAAACCGTTCTTCATCCATGCGCCACAGAACCATGTGTGGTTTGTGCCATTCATAGCAGTCGCCGCAACTTGGGCCGCAATCGCTTCGAGGTCGTAGACTGGATGACGCAAAGATACTTCGTCCCAAATCAGTTTTTCGTCGATCGGGCGTGCGCTGTTGAGGGTGACCATCATGTCCTGATCCTTTAGCCACGGTTGTAGCGAATTCATCCAATATGTCAGGTTAATCTCTGTATCCGTGCGCTGGGCGTCTTCTGTATAGACCCAAGAGGACCAGACCTGCCGCCGCTTGGGCATGATTGATGTGTCCGAATGCAAGACAACCTTGTTGGGTTGGTAGCGCACGGCGCCCAGCACCGATTGTTCGACCGCGGTGGCGTCGGACAGCATACGCAGCGTGTCGTCCGAGTGGGTGGCAAAGACGACTTCGTCAAAGTGGTCCCAATCGGCGCCTTGCGATTTCACGTCTGCACCAAGTGCGGTGCGCCGCACTGCATCAATTGGTGCGCCGAGCCGGATATCGATCCCGCGCTGCACCATGTCCGACCCAAGCCGAGACACATATTCGATTGATCCGCCGTCTACCGTGTACCATTGATGCTGGCCAGTTGCGCCAAGCAAGGCATGGTTGTCGAAAAACCGCATCATCGCGTAGGCGGGGAAATCAAGGATTTTTTCCTTGGGGGTGGACCAAATAGCCCCTGAAAAAGGTAGCAGGTAGTGGTCACGGAAAAAATCGCTCAGCTTCAGCTTTGTCAGCAATTGCCCGATCGTCATCTCTTGGTTCGCGCTCGCGGCAAGGCCTTCGGCATTGAACTTGAGAATGTCGCGGACCATCCGCAGGAACTTTGGACTAGCGATATTACTGCGCTGTGCGAAAAGCGCGTCTAGCCCTGCAAGGCCATATTCCAGTTTGCCGCCGTTGAACGAAGCCCCAAAGCTCATGTTGCTTTTGGTGACTGGCACATCAAGGTCGTCAAACAGCTTGGTCAGGTGAGGATAGTTGGCATAGTTGAAAACAATGAAGCCGGTATCGACGGCCTGATCCTTGTTTTTGCCGGCCATGCGTGTACGGGCATGGCCACCAAGACGCTTTTCAGCTTCGAACAGAACGACATTGTGGTTCTTGGAGAGTGCGTGCGCCGCCCCCATCCCTGAAATGCCAGCACCGATTACCGCGATTTTCTTGGGCGCGGTCGTCCCGGTCTTAAGTGGCATTCATCAGGCTCCGTCGTGTTATTGCTTTGTTACTGTGTCTTCTACGTCGCCACAACTTGCATGGATCATAAGAAAAGATTTCCGCGCAGTGATCCAAACCCAAAACCGGTGCGTAACAATTGCATGTTAACAGAAACTGATACCCACTCGAATGTTGATGCGGCGTCTTCGCCTGCCGTTTATGGTAGCGAAAATGTGCAACGAAACCGCACAGTGGGGAAGCTTAAGGTGACAGCGGAAGTAACAGCGAAACGGATGGCTTGGGTCGCGCAGATCGATGCCGTGCGTGACAATAAAGATCGCGCCGCTTTCGCGGAGTTGTTTGGCTACTTCGCGCCAAGGGTAAAGTCGTTTCTGATGAAATCGGGGGCCAGCCCGGATCTGGCAGAAGAATGTACGCAAGAGGTGATGGCGACCCTTTGGAACAAGGCACATATGTTCGACCCCGCAAAGGCGAGCGTATCAACATGGATCTTTACGATTGCGCGAAACCGCAAGATTGATCTGCTGCGCAAGCAGCGCCGACCTGAACCCGAAGACCTGCCATGGGGACCAGAAGAAACGCCTGATCAGGCCGACGCACTGGGTCTGGCGCAAGAGACAGAGCAACTCGGACGCGCTTTGGAGACATTGCCTGCCGAACAAAGAAAGCTAATCGAGCGCGCCTACTTTGGCGAACTCAGCCACAGCGAAATTGCCGCAGAGACGGGATTGCCGTTGGGGACGATAAAATCAAGGATACGGTTGGCGTTAGACCGCTTACGCCACGCAATGAAGTGATGAATACAATGAGACAGATCAAACACCACCTCACAGAGCCACTTTTGATGGGCTACGCCGCTGGTACGCTTCCCGAAGCGTTCAATCTGGTTGTCGCGACCCATGTAACGATGTGCGACGATTGCCGCGCTGCATTGGCAGAATATGACGCCGTGGGCGGTGAGGTCATGCTGGATAGCGACCCCGTCACGCTTGCCGAAGATGCGCTGGCTGCGACATTGGCCAAGATCGAAAGTGGTTTTGGTGTGCCAAAGCCCGCGCCGGTACGTGCGCGGAACTCGGTTTTTCCGGGCCCTTTACAGGATTACGTGAGCGGCGACATCGATAGTCTGAAATGGCGGAAAGTCGGTGGCGGTGTCAGCCAGTTGGTGTTGAAGACCTCGGATGATGCCAGTGTGCGCCTTTTGCGCATCCCTGCCGGTACGGCAGTGCCGGACCATAGCCACCGCGGCACCGAACTGACACTGGTGTTGCAAGGCGCGTTTACCGACGAGCACGACCGTTTTGGCGCGGGTGACATAGAAGTCGCAAACGAAGATATGCACCACACGCCGATCGCAGAGTCGGGGATGGACTGTATCTGCCTTGCCGCGACTGATGCGCCGCTGCGCTTCAATGGCATCGTACCGCGTCTGGCGCAGCGTTTTATCGGAATTTAGCCGTTCAAAACAGTCAGCAAAAAAGCCCCGGTTTTTGCCGGGGCTTTTTTGTTTGGATGATCAGCCCAGAGCCGCGCTCATGATAAAAAAGAAGCAAGCCGACAAAAGCGCCGCGGCGGGCACCGTGACGACCCAAGCGGCGACGATGGTCATAAAGTGGGACCTGCGCACCAACTTGCGGCGTCTGCGTTCCTCTGGTGCGTAAACAGTCCGGTCAGGCATTGCCACGCGTGCCTTTTTGATGCGGCGTTCGGCATCCCATTCCCGGAAAAAGCCCACGCCAAAAACGGCACCTACAGCAATATGGGTCGAGCTGACGGGCAGGCCAAGCCAGCTTGCGACGATCACTGTGATCGCCGCAGACAGGGCGACGCAATAGGCGCGCATGGGGTTAAGCTTTGTGATCTGGCTACCGACGAGGCGGATCAACTTGGGGCCAAACAGGAACAGCCCGAAAGAAATGCCCAAAGCACCGATCACCATCACCCACAGCGGGATGCTGAAGGCGGACATGAAATCACCTGATTGCGCGGCTTGGACAATCGCAGCCAGAGGGCCGACAGCATTGGCAACATCATTTGCGCCATGCGCAAAGCTAAGCAAGGCCGCCGAGACGACCAATGGAATACCGAACAAAACCTTCAGCGACTTGTTGCGATTCTCCAGCCCTTCAGACTGCTTTTTGATAACGGGAATCATGATGGCCCAGATCATTGCGCCAAGGACGGCGCCAATCAAAAGGGCCATCGGCAGATCAATCCTGATCAGCTTCTTCAAGCCCTTCAATGCCAGATAAGCGGCAAATGTACCGCCCATGATGCCTACAAGGATAGGCACCCATTTTCGCGCGGCCGCGATTTTGTCGTCTTGGTAAATGATCCGCGATTTGATGAGCGAGAGGAAGCCAGCGGCGATTAAACCGCCGAGCATCGGCGAAATAACCCAACTGGCTGCAATCGCACCCATCGTCGGCCAGTTCACAGCAGCAAATCCGGCAGCTGCGATCCCGGCCCCCATTACGCCGCCAACGACAGAGTGTGTCGTCGATACCGGCGCACCGACCCACGTCGCAAGGTTCACCCAGAAAGCAGCGGCCAAAAGCGCAGACATCATTGCCCAAATGAACGTTGTCGCGGTTCCCATGCTTTCCGGTGCGATAATTCCCTTGGCGATGGTTGACACAACGTCGCCACCCGCAATCAGTGCACCGGCACTTTCAAAGATCACAGCAATGGCAATCGCCCCGCCCATCGTCAACGCGTTCGCGCCAACGGCTGGCCCCATGTTGTTTGCAACATCATTGGCACCGATATTCAGCGCCATATAAGCACCCAGACATGCCGCCATGATGACGATGAACGCGTTATTGGCATGTCCGAAAAAAAGTGCTGCGGCGATTCCGGCCACAACAACAAACATGAGTGCCAGACCGGTGCCGACAAGTGGGCGGGCCACATAGCTTGTTGCGAGCTCAAGGTTTGCGTAGCGCGCCAAGTCGCGATCCAAGGTTTCGAGGTGGCGCGGGTCGCCCTCGTTCATATCTGTCATTTTCGCCCCTCCCAGGTATTCACCTTGGTGATTAGCTGTCGAAGCGTGGGAAAATCAACCGTGTTGAACCTTTTGAGGGAAAAGATTGGTCATTCGGCGCAAGATTTCCTTCAACTCACCCTCTTTCACAAGATCGGCGGCCGCATCGGGTGACATCCACTTGCGTTGACGCTGATGGCTTTCCGGGAACTCTGTGGACATTTCCTTGACATCGACGGGAAAGACCAAAGTTTCGACAGGCACAGGCAATCCGGCGGACATAACCTTGTCATAGCGGTAGGTCCCGATGGGGTTTCGGGTTGCAATGCTTTTGCGCACGCCCGCTTCTTCCCAGGCCTCTTGCAGCGCGGCCTCGTAGGACTTCAATCCGTTGATCGGCCAACCTTTGGGAATGATCCAACGACCCGTTCCCCTGCTGGTGACAAGCAGCACCTCGATTTCTGGACCCGTGCGGCGATAGCACAGCGCGGCCACTTGCAACCGCTTGGGTCGTTGAAAGAATAGACTAAGAAAATCCCGCCATAGCGAGGTGAATACATTTTGCATTTTTGAAACCGCTCAAGTCTTTGTTTATATTTTTCAGGCGGTTATAAAGCGTGTTTCAAAGAAACGCAAATCTGGCTGGGCGCGGCCTATCTAGACCGAGTGATATGTCTCGGTGTTGCCGTCGACGGCAATTGCCTGACCTGACACGAACTTGGCGGCATCTGACGACAGGTAAAGGCACAGACCTGCGATTTCCTCGGGTTCGGCAAAGCGCCGCAAAGAGCTGCCAGATGCGTATTCGGTATAAACGTCTGCCGCTGTCAGGCCGCGTGCGTTTGCTTCGGCGGCAAGGACCCTGTCCATCCGGTCCCCGCTGACTGCCCCCGGACAAACAGCGTTGCAGCGAATGCCGTGCGGGCCAAGTTCGGTTGCAATCGTCTTGGTAAATCCGATCACCGCCCATTTCGCCGCTGAATATGGCGCACGGAAAGGCGCACCGAACAGGCCAGATGTCGAAGATAAATTCGTGATGACCCCAGATTTCTGCGCTTTCATCACCGGTGCAATCGCACGGCAGGTAATCATTTGCGCGTCGAGGTTCACGGCCAGACACTGCTTCCATGCGGCCAGATCAAGGGCTTCAATCGGTCCTGCCTGCCCCGCGATGCCTGCGTTATTGATCAACACATCGCAGCCGCCCAATCTGTCCAAACCTGTCTGCAACCAAAGGTCCAAGGCGGTTTCATCCGCGACGTCCACGCATGCGCCAATGATATGCGGGTCAAGTGCTGCGACCGCTGTCGCGTCCTGATCGCAGACATAGACATGTGCACCCTGGTCCGCATAGGCCTGCGCGATCACGCGCCCGATGCCACCGGCGCCCGCTGTTATGAAGACACGCTGCGACATGGGGCTATCCTTTTGGAGGAATGATTGCGACGACGGCAGTTTCCTGATCCGGGG
>CBDTYC010000080.1:0-9844 GCA_965364495.1 uncultured Yoonia sp.
TGTTTTCATTGCTCGATCCTGTTCTTATGACCCGACGCACCAATCGCACCGGGGGATAACATGGCGGGAATTACCGAAGGGCTCGGGGTGCTTGCGCTGGCAGCTGATGCTGCGACAGGGCGACCACAGGGGTCCGGTTTGACCGCCGCGATTGTCGCTGCAGAGTTCGCCCAGCGGATCGGAGAAGACGAACAGACCCAGAAAGATGCATATTTCCTGGCACTTGTCCGTTTCATCGGATGTACGATCACAAGCCATGAAACCGGCATGTTGTCGATTGGCGATGATCAGGGCTTTGCCGTTGCCACAATGTTGGGCGATTGGGCGGACCGCGACGATCTGAAAAGCTACCTGAACCGTTATATTGCCCACGATGCCCCAGAGGACGAACGTGAAGCCGCGTTCAATATGGTTTGTGATATTCTTCCGGAGGCCGCGCCCGATTTTACAGCGGCACATTGTCGGCAGTCATATCTTCTGGCCAAGCGGCTGCCCGTTTCCCGACGCGTTCTGGATTGCACACCTTACTACTATGCCCGCTGGGACGGAAAGATCTTACCCTTCGGAGGCAAGGACGTTCCGTATTTGTCACGCCTTGTGCGCGTCACAGAACTTGCCGAACTCGTTCGCCGACTGGAAAACAGCACCCGCGCAAAAGAAGTTGTCGCCGCCAAGCTGGGCCATGAACTTGACCCCGAGATCGGTGCGAAGTTTCTTGAACATGCGGATGCCATTTTTCAAGTCGCAAGCGCCGTGCCCGAATTTGAAACCTATTTGGCAGCCGAACCCGGCGAGCAGATCAAGATGACCGCGCAGTGCCGCGTCACTCTTGCCGAAGTCGCGGCTGACATGACAGATCACAAGGCGCTGATCTTTCGTAGCCACTCGCGCCGGGTCGCGGCACTTGCCGCACAGGCCGCACAGATCGCAAAGCTGCCAAAAGAGAGCGTAGAGAACCTTAGACTGGCAGCTCTAGTGCATGACATCGGCAAATGTGCGATCACAAACCGGATCTGGTACAAAGCTGACCCACTGTCAGTATCCGAACGTCTGGAAATGGAACGCCACACCTATCAAACGCAATTCTTCCTGAGCCACGGCACACCATTCGCCGAATGGGCGGATGTCGCCGCTTCAGCGCAAGAGCGTTCCGACGGCAGCGGTTACCACCGCCGCATGCCGCTATCCGATCTTGCGTCCAATATACTGGCCGCAGCGAATGAGTACGACGAATTGACCCATGGCAGCACCGGGCGCGCCGCCACCGATGCCAAGTCAGCTGCGGACGCGCTCAACGCGATGGCGGTGGACAAGAAATTGATGCCGACAGCTGTTTCGCTCGTCCTGCAGGCCGCTGGTCATATGGTCAAAGATGCCGGTGCATCGCTTCCGTTCGGCTTGACCCGCCGCGAAGCGCAAGTGCTGGCACGATTGGCCAAATCCGAAACGACAGCCGAAGTCGCCGAAAGCTTGGGCATATCGCCCAAGACGGCAGATCACCACATCCAGTCAATCTACAACAAGACCGATATTCGGGCACGTCCGGCGCTGGCGCTCTTTGCGCTGGAACACGGGATCGTGATGGATTGAGAATTTCCGTGATAAAATAGGGAACTCTCCCGATACATGGGGAAGGCCCGATCTGACATCCTGATTTCAACGGCGGCAACAGCCACCGGGACAGCGAAGGATGAACGAAATGTTTACGCAAATTTTCAAATCAAAAGCAATTGCAGCAATGCTGATTGGAGGACTTATGACAACTTCCGCAATGGCCGGCGGCCACCTCGACGCAACTGACGATATCTCTTGGACGCTCACACTTGAACTCGGCGAAGGTCAGGACGATGCGTTCGATGCGCTGATGGCCGAAATGGTCGTCGCAACCAAAGAAGAAGCGGGTGCAAAAGGGTACGAGTGGCACCGCTCTGGCAGCACCGTTCATATCAACGAGCGCTATGAGACAAACGCAGACGCCGGAATTCATCTGGGCAACTTTGGCGAAAACTTCGCAGAGCGTTTCTTGGCTATTCTGACCCCGACAGGCCTTCAGGTCTACGGCCCTGCAGAGGGCGGCGTCAGAGAAGGATTGGCCGGTTTTGGCGCCACATTCTATGATCAGGTTGGTGGCTTTGAACGGTAAATAACATCACTGGTTTGACTATGCGGGGTTCCATACGGAGCCCCGCTATTCGTTTGTGTAAAGCTGCGCAAAATACCGATAGGCAACAGGCCGGTTGCCACAGACTTCAGCCCTTAGTTGACGACACGTTCAGCCACGCGCATTCCTGCCGACAGTCCCGACGACGGATAAAGGATCACAGTTTCGCCCGCGGACAAGCCACCTAGGACTTCTGCCTGAATGCCATTATTCGGACCAAGATCGATCAGGCGCAGTTGTGCCCTCCCATCTTCAACCACAAAGACCGCCCAGCTATCGCGACTGCGGAACAAGGCGCTGGCGGGGACGATCAGAGCGTCTTCTGCCTCCCACACAATGATCTGCGCTTCGACCCGAAAGCCATGACCAAGACCCGCATAATCCTCAGATGGGCTTGCGAATGCGATGACCGCATCCACCCGCTGTTCTTCAACACCAAGGGCCGAAAACTGGGTTATCCCGAACGGGTCGACACGCACGACTTCACCGGCAAGTTCGGTCGTCCCCCCCCAATCAACAATGATTACCGGATCGCCCACCGCGACTTGAACTGCGTCCGTCGACAGCAATCTGACGACAATTTCCAGATCACCTTTGATGTCGCCAATTTCCATAATCGGCGCCCCCGCCGGCAGGGACGTCTCGCTTTGCTGAAAGACCCGCAAAATACGTCCGTCTGCTGGCGCAAAAAGTGGAATATCGTCTGATCCGTTACCCATTGCCGCGGCAAGACCACGATCATCAAAGCCGATCAATTGGGCTTGCGCGTTGGCTATCTCGGCCTCGCGCATGGCAATAGCGGCTTCGGCCGTGTCCACATTTGCCTGCATCACGCGTGCATTCTGTCGCGCACGGTCAAGGGCCGCATCACTGGAAATGCCGCGTTCGACCAATTGTTGGGTTCTGGCAAGTTCGGTCTCTGCCAGATCGCGGTTCGCCGAGGCTGCATTCAGATCAGCGCGTGCGACCCGCAAAGCCGCCTCTGCCGCTGTTACGGCGGCAATGGCCTGTTCACGGGTGCGGACGTCAAGTGCGGCGGGGTTGGTCGGGCGCATATGGGCGACAACCGTTTCGCCGCGCAACACGGGATCGCCCGGATGCACGCTCACGCGCTGCAATTGCCCTGCGACAGGCGTCGAGACGACATAAGCGTCGCGGACACGTGTGCGCCCTTCTTCGTCAATGGTCAGTCGCATCGTGCCCACTGACACTTCGCCCAAGTCGACCATTGTGGGCTTGGGCCAAAATGCAGCTGTCAGCGTTCCGGCGACCAGCAATAGCGTGACACTAGTCAGGATCAGCCGTGAACGTTTCTTTGGCTTGGCCATGACTGCTACTCCCTTGTTTTCAGCACCGCGACCAGATCGGCCCGATCAATATCGCGTTTCACCAACCACCCCGATCCAACAGCGGCCCCAAGGACCACCATAGCAGCAAAGCCATAGCTTGCCGGATCGAATATAGCAGGTATCTGATAGAGTTCGCTTGAGAAACCTGCGGCGATCCCGAAGGATAGATAATACCCCAACAACGCCCCTAGCGGCATCGCAACAAGCGTCACAATGGCCAACTCTCCGAGCAGGACAAACAGAACTTCGCTCTTGGTGAATCCGATCACCCGCAGACTGGCCAGATCGCGGGACCTTTCAGCGTAGGCGATACGGGCGGCGTTGTAGACAATGCCAAACGTGATGACGAAGGCAATCGCGCCCATGACATAGCGAATTGCCCCTGCCCCTGTGTCCATGATTGTCTGGAATGAGACTTGTGCATCTTCCTTAAGGCTGACACCCGCGACAACTGGCATCTCTTGCAATGCCGTGTAGATGTCGGCAGCTTGCGCTTCGTCGATGGTCAGGTAAGCCCCCGAAACGCGGTTCGGTTCGCGCAGCGTGCGGTTCAGCGTGGCGAGGTCCATATAGGACGGCGCGCCAAGCAGGCTTTCGGCAACCGCTGTTACCGGAATATCCAGAACCGGCTGGCGGCCTTCGCGCACCTCGACAGTCAACAAATCACCCGGGCGGATGTTCAGAATATCCGCGAGGGCGGTTGATAGGACGATGCCACCGTTTTGCAGCGGAATTTCTGCAAGATCAGCATCAAGCGCGCGCCCAAGCCGCGCATCGGGAACAAGCCCGGTAATGACCCCGCGATGCGTATTCAACCCGTTGCGCAGAACGGCAGGCACCTGTCGCATCGGTTCTACCAGTGTCACCCCCTGCATCCGAGCCAACGCAAATATCGTGGATTCAGATGTCGGATGGGTGAAGCTGACGGTCACATCACTGCGGTCGATCACATTGAAAGTCAGATCAATTGACCGGTCAAACCCTGCGTAAATCGTGATCATCGACACGCACAGCGCCATGCCACAGGCGATGCCGATCATCGCGCCAGCCATCCGTCCGGGTTGCCGCGTGATGCGGCGCAAAACCATACGCGAGGGCTGATCCAGAAAATGGTTCAATGCCTGCCCCATCCGACCGGTACGGCTATAGTCCGCCGGTGCTGGCGCCCGCATCGCCGAGGCAGGGGTCAGCGCAAAAACACTGCGCAACACCAGAAGACCGCCGACCGACGCCGAAAAGATACTGACGATGACCCCGATCACAAATGATGCCGGATCAAGCTGGAACACCAGGAACGGAAACTTGAAATAGGCCACATAGACCTGGATCAACGCGCGCCCGCCCGCGATGCCCATCAGACACCCCGCCAAAGCCCCGCCGACCGCAATTGCCATCACCAGCTTGAAATAATGCGAACCGACTTCAGTGTTGGTGTAGCCAAACGCTTTCATCAACCCGATCTCTTCGCGTTCTGACTGCACCATCCGGTTAATCACGATGTAGAGCAGGAAAGCCGCAACCGCGAGGAAGATCGGCGGCACACCGGTACTTGCCGCTTCCAGGCCACCGATCTCTTCGTTGACGATCATGTTGGACGTCTGGTCAGCCAGCGGATAGGCCCCCGTCCCGCCATATGGCGCAAGAATCCGGTCGACAGTGTCACGCACGGCAGCCTCATTTGCCCCGCGTGACAGTGAGAGCAGCGCCTCGTTGAATGCCCCTTTCATGTCATAGGCGGCAGCCAAGCCTGACCTGCTCATCCAGATGACACCAAAACGCGCGTCGTCCGCGATCAATTCTCCGGGGGCTGTGACATAAAGAAACTCGGGGCTTTGCGCGAGCCCAACAATACGGAAGCTGCGCCGTGCACCATTCATCGTCGCAAGGATACGGTCACCCGGTCGCAAGTCATGTGCCTTGGCGAAAGACTGTAGCAACAGGATTTCATCGCTATGATCGCTGTCAATCATACGCCCGTCAGTCAAGAAGATGTCGTTCAAACGGGGCGCGCGTAGATCAGGCAGCGAAAGGGCCTGTGCCTGCACCGGCAAGTCCCTGTCAGCCAGATCGATCAAGGCGCCACCGACGACACGCGTTTCCACCGCGCTGACCCCTTCGATGGCGGCCAGTCGGCCGATCAACCGATCCGGTGCGCGGGTGACAGGCGCAAACACATCGGCAAGCCGGTAACGCTCGTAGTAGGTGTTGCGGGTCTCGTTCAGCGAGGTGACAAGCCCCGTCATCATCACCAGCATACCGACACCGACTGCGATGACCATTCCGATCGCTATGGCCTGCCCTTTCATCCGCCATAGATCGCGCAGCAGTTTGTGGTCGAGCGGGGTCACCAGTCGATCTCTTCCGGTGTCAGTTTTTTCCGGTTTACAACGACTTCGCGCACGTCGCCGTCGGCAAAATGTATGACGCGGTCCGCCATTGCAGCCTGACTTGCCGCATGGGTAACGATCAAAACGGTTGCGCCCAGCTTTTCGTTCACGTCTTTCAGCACATTCAGCACTGACCGTCCGGTCGTGCTGTCCAGCGCGCCGGTGGGTTCATCGCAAAACAGGACTGTCGGATTCTTGGCTACGGCCCGCGCGATAGCGACGCGTTGTTGCTCTCCACCCGAAAGCTGCGCTGGAAAGTGGTCGACCCTCTCGCGTAAGCCAACCATCGCAAGGGCCTCGTCGGGGTCCATCGGATCTCGTGCGATTTCTGTCACCAGTTCGACATTTTCGCGCGCTGTCAGGCTGGGCATCAGGTTGTAGAACTGGAAAACAAATCCAACGTGGTTGCGCCGGTAAAGCGTCAGTTCTTTATCCGTCATGTCCGACAGGTTCTGGTCGTGATAGAAGGCATCGCCCTCTGTGCCTCGGTCCAAACCACCGATAATGTTCAACAATGTAGACTTGCCACTGCCAGAAGGTCCAAGCAGCACGACGATCTCGCCTTCTGGAATGTCCAGATTGACGCCGCGCAAGGCATGGACGGCTGATCGGCCTTCACCGTAAACCTTTGTCAGGCCTTTGGTTGAAAAAGTATTCTTCTTCGTCATTCCCCGCCCCTATCGCCGGTGAGTAACCGTAGCATGACTTTATAGTATTTGGGATTGGATTGAAGCTGTCCTGTGACAAACCCAAGGACCTGCAACCTCGTACCAGCCACAGGTTTGCGCGGCGTCCACAATGTGCGTGCGTCGTGCATCTGGGTTCATCCGCCAACGCGGCGAAGTCATTACTGGTCCAATCCCAAAACGACTTGCTTCCATCTCGCCCCAACTGCCGACCGACGGTCGGTGTCCAAAAAGTGCCACGCTGTCGCTCAAGCGCACGACTGATCGCCGATAAATGCAGTCGCTTGTTGTCGGCATCTTGCAGTGCGGTTGACCTAAGGAACTATTCGGTTCTCAACCGCATGGATGTCAGCGAAGCCCTTGGCAAGTCGCGTGTTTTTCTTTTCTCGCCAAGCATCAACATTGCGGGCGTCACCACGAGCGTCAGGATTGTAGCGATCACCAAGCCACCGGCAATCGCCGACGACAGTTCTGTCCACCACTGCGTTGACGGGGCACCGTAAACGATCTCTCGCGTGAAGAAATTCAGGTTCAGGCCAATCACCATCGGCATCAAACCAAGTGCGGTCGTGACAGATGTCAAAATAACCGGACGAAGGCGCTGTGCACCTGTCCGCAAGGCTGCTTCCAAAGGGGATAGGCCAGACCGTTTCATGTCGTTGTAGGTGTCAATCAACACGATGTTGTTGTTCACCACGATCCCCGCCAATGCGATGACGCCGATACCGCCCATGACGATCCCGAAGGGACGTCCTGTGACGATCAAGCCCAGCAAAACACCTGCGACCGAAAAGACAATCGCGCTCATGACGACGAGTGCCTGGAAGAAGCTGTTGAATTGAATAACAAGGATCACGAACATCAGGAAAATGGCAGTAATGAAGGCCCCGACGAGGAAGATCATGCTTTCAGCTTGATCTTCGGCTTCGCCTCCGAAGCTGAATGCAACGCCCTCGGGCAGATCAGCCTCGTTCAACGCCGCGGTCAAGGCGATGACCTGGTCATTCACAAGGACACCGGGCGCTACGTTGGCCTCGATGGTGGAAACCCGCTTTTCGTCGATACGCCGGATAATACCCGTGCGGGGTGATGGCGCAAAAGTCACAAAGTTGGAGATCGGCACCAGTCCGGACGTTGTTGGCACATGCAGGCCAGCAAGTTCTGACAAGGACCGTTCCTCACGTGGAAAGCGGACACGAATATCAAGTGATCCGTCAATATCATCCGGGCGATAGTCTGCCACTGTGATACCTTGGGTCAGAAGTTGCACCGCTTGACCCAGCAGGCTGACATCGGCCCCAAACCGTGCCGCTTCGGCGCGATTGACAAGGATGGAAACTTCCACCCCCGGAACGGGGCGGGTATCGGTGACATCTGTGAAACCGCCAAGACCATCCATGATGTCGCGGATTTGCTGGACAGCCGCAGTCTGCGCTGCAGCACTGCGGGCGGTGATCTGAAGGTTGACAGGTTTGCCCGCTGAAGGACCGCCGCTTTCCGTCTGCACCTGCACATCAATTCCGGCGATGTCGGACACGCTTTCGCGGATATCGACGCCGATTTCGGCTGCTGTCCGGCGCGTGTCCCAAGGCGTCAATTCAAGCTGCAGTGTCCCGATGGTTTCTTCGTCGCCCTGGCCTGCACTCATCATTGATCTGGCATAGATACTGGCGATCTCGTCATAGCCTAGAATGCGTTCCTCAACGGCACGTACCAGTGCGTCACGTTCGAAAATTGAGAAATTGTCGCGTGCGCGGACTTGTACTTGCATGAAATCGGGTTCTACGGACGGAAAGAACGTGATGCCTTTGCCAAACTGCCCGTACAATCCAAAACCACCCAACAACAATGCTACAGCCAATAGCAGTGTCGTAGCAGGACGCAAAATTGCCCATTCCAGTATGCGGACGTACCTGCCCGTTAAGCCGCCAATGTCCCGCGGATCTCCAAGTTCGGCCGCATGCAAAGCTGCCTTTGCCTTTGCCGATTGCGGTTGACGTTTACCGATCAGACCACCCACAACCGGAATAAATATCAAGGCCATGAACAAAGACGCCGTCAGTGTCAGGATCACAGTGATTGGCAAGAATTTCATGAACTCACCAACCATGCCTGACCAGAACAGAAGCGGAAAGAAGACGCTTAGTGTTGTAGCGGTCGAGGCGATAATCGGCCAAGCCATACGCTTTGCCGCATAAGCATACGCATCTTTTGGCGCCGCGCCTTCCTGCAACTTTCGATCGGCAAGTTCGGTGGTCACGATGGCACCATCGACCAGCATTCCCACAACAAGGATCAGCGAGAACAGAACAACAATGTTCATGGTGAAACCCATCGACCAAAGCGCGATCACACCTGCAAGAAATGCCCCCGGGATCGACAGGCCGACAAGAATTGCAGAACGCATCCCCAGCGCCAGAACGATGACAATCATCACAAGGATCACAGCTGCGATCACGTTCGCTTCGAGATCGCTAAGCAAGTCTTTGACGCTTTTTGACTGGTCTTGCAGATAGGTGATGGTGACGCTTTCAGGCCATTCGGCTTGCAAGTCCGCCACCAGTTCTTTCACTTCGGCCACCGTTTCGATAATGTTCGCACCAGATCGTTTGGTCACTTCCAAAGCCAATGCGGGCTGGCCGTTGATACGCGCGAATGAACTGGGATCTTCGAATGTCCGCCGGATGGTCGCAATATCGCCAAAGGTTACGACGGCGTTGCCGCGCACCTTGACTGGCATGGCCATCACGTCTTCCAGCCCTTCGATAAGACCGGGGACCTTCAGAACGATGCGCCCCGATCCGGTCTCGATCGCCCCTGCGGCAATCAGCCGGTTGTTGCGGGTGATCTGTCCGATCAGTTCGTCAAACGACAGGTTGTATGTCTGAAACACGGTTGGATCGATCAGAACTTCGAGGAATTCGAAACGTTGGCCGCCGATTTCGGCCTCCAGAACACCCGGCAAGCCTTCGATTTCTTCCTGAAGGGTCTCGGCCAGCGTGTTCAATGTCCGTTCTGGAACGGGGCCTGCAAGGATGGCGGTAATAATCGGGAACAGTGCCGTGTTGATCTCGGTGATCGTGATGTCACGGGCATCATCCGGCAGTTCGCCCTGCACCCGATCCGCCGCTTCACGAACCTTGTCGAGCGCCTCTTGGTTGTCTCCACCGGGGGTGAATTCCAGCTGGAGACTTGCAAAGCCTTCAGACGCATCCGAGTGCATACGGTCGAGGCCGGGAATGGGCCCGAATTCCGTCTCCA
>CBDTYC010000081.1:0-9742 GCA_965364495.1 uncultured Yoonia sp.
CCAGAATGTCACCGCGCTAAGCAGCGCATCCTGCACGTCCTTGTTGTGAAAGTTCAGATCGGGCTGCGAGGTCAGGAAGTTATGCAGGTAATATTGCTCGCGCCGACCGTCCCACTGCCATGCAGAGCCGCCAAAGATCGACAGCCAGTTGTTGGGTGGCGTGCCGTCCGGCTTTGGGTCTGACCAGACATACCAGTCAGCCTTGTCGTTTGTGCGGTTTGATCTGCTTTCGGCAAACCAACTGTGCTGGTCGCTGGTGTGGCTTAGCACCAGATCAATCATCACGCGGATGCCGAACTTATGCGCGGTTTCAACGACAGCATCGAAATCGGCCAAGCTGCCGAACATCGGATCAACGTCGCAATAATCGCTGACATCATAGCCAAAGTCCTTCATCGGCGACATGAAGAACGGCGAAATCCAGATCGCATCGACGCCAAGCGAGGCGATATATGGCAAACGCTGCACGATCCCCAGCAGGTCCCCAATGCCGTCGCCATTGCTATCCTGAAAGCTGCGCGGATAGATCTGATAAATCACGGCACCACGCCACCAATCTTTGTCTGTCGCCATTTCGCCATTAGTGGCAAGTGCCGTCGTCATCGTCATCGTTCCTATCATTGCACGGCCAAAGATTGTCTTTGTGCTGCGTGCCGGTTTGTGTGGCCCCGGAAGAATCCGGGGCGACCAAAGGTTATTTTACAGAGCCAGCCAACAGGCCGCGCACTAGGTATTTTTGCATCGCAAAGAACACCACCAGCGGGACCGAGATCGACACGAACGCAGCCGTGGCAAGGATTTCCCAGTTGCCGCCTCTGGTTCCTAGCAACTCCACGATCTGGTTGGTCATAACGGTGGTTTGACCCGTCGCGTCGATCAGGAAAACTTTTGCCACAAGCAGATCGTTCCAAGTCCAAAGGAACTGGAAAATCGCGAAAGAGGCCAAAGCAGGGAACGACAGCGGCAGAATGATCTTTGTGAAAATCTGGAAATCCGTCGCCCCATCCACCTTTGCGTTTTCGATAATATCGCGCGGCAAGCCGACCATATAGTTGCGCAACAAATAAATCGCGAGCGGTAGCCCAAAGCCGGTATGCGCAAGCCATACCCCCAGATAGCCTTTTCCGATCCCGATCCCCAAATGCAGACGCAACAGCGGAATAAGTGCCAGTTGCAGTGGCACAACCAGTAATCCAACGACCAGCGCGATCAGGATCGCCCGACCCGGAAAGTCCATCCATGCCAACGCATAGGCAGCAAAAGCCGCAATCACGATCGGGATAATTGTCGCAGGAATTGTCACTGTCAGCGTGTTAAAGAACGCCTTTGACATCGAATCCGTTGTATTTCCGTCCACAAGGACCGTGCGATAGTTGTCAGTAGTGAACTCTGGCGGTGTTTGCGCCGTTGCAAAGACCCGCTGCCCCCTGCCCGACAATTCAGAAGTACCGGTCCAGACATAAGAACCGTCAACCTGCACGGTGATGCTTTCGCCTTCTCCCAGATCGGCAGTGTCACCGGGCCCGAACGAGTCGATGGCCCGCGACGATACGCCCCAAACACTGATCACCGCTTCGGAGCTGTCGCCAAACACGTTGCCCGACACCGTATATAGACCATTGATCAGTTCCTGAGCGTCATCAGGATCATCAGTGCGGAGGCTGACATTCTGCTCGGTCGGGAACAGCGACTGCCACCAACCGTTGCTGCTGATCTGGTCAGCCGTCCGGAAAGACGACACCAATAGGCCTACTGTCGGAAACAGCCAAAGCGCCACCAACAAAACGACCGAGATATTAACAATCCACGTAAGCGAGGATTTGCTTCCAGCCATACCATCCATCAGCGCATCTCCTTGCGAGCATTATAAACGTTCCAGACAAGGATCGGGCTGACCAGCAGCATGATCACCATCGCACTGGCAGATCCCACGCCCCAGTCATTCGCGCGGAACAATTTGTCGTACATGAAATTGGCCAGAACTTGCGTTTCCCACTGCCCGTTCGTCATCGCAAACACGATGTCAAAGACCTTAAGCACAACAAGTGTGATAGTCGTCCAGACAACAACAATCGTGCCCGAAATCTGCGGCATCTTGATTTTGAAGAAAACCTGAAACGGGTTGGCGCCGTCGACGATTGCGGCTTCGATCGTTTCTTCCGGGATACCGCGCAATGCGGCAGACAAGATCACCATCGCAAATCCGGTCTGGATCCAGATCAGCACGATCATCAACAAGAAAGAGTTCCAGCCAGGAATAGTCAGCCATTGCTGCGGCACACCGTAAGGGAACACCATCGTAAAGGCCCCGAATGCCAGCATCAGCGTGCTATAGGCAACCCAGACCAATACCGCGATAAACACGCCACGGACCGCCAGCATCAAGCCGGCTTGGGCTTTTTCGCGCATGGTTGTGACCTGCAAATAGGCCACGTAAAGTGCCGCGGCAGCGCCGCAGATCATCAAAAGGCCCGGCAGAAGACGCAGCATCAGGAATGATCCTACTCCGCCGTTAAACTGTAGCCAGACGGCGTTCATAACACCGATCTGGGCCTGATCGACAGGGCGCGTATCGTAGATAAGCTTAAAGATAACAGCCGCACCGACGAAAGAGATCGCCATAGGCATAAAGATCAGGGATTTCGCAAACGAACCCCACCAAATCCGGTCGGTCAGTTGGGCGGCCAGCAGACCAAACGCGGTCGATGCAGCGGGCACAATCAAAAGCCAAAGCATGTTGTTCTTGAGGGCTTCCCAGAATTTGGGATCATCCATCATCTGTGAATAGTTTGCCAGACCGACAAATGCGCCGCCCTGATCACGGTCAGTTACCGAATACCACAGCGTCGCGAAGACAGGGTAAGCAAGGTAAAGCCCCAAGGCAAACATCGCCGGGAAAAGGAATAGCCAAGGTCTGATCTGGTTGGCACGATTGATGTTGTGCCCAGCTTTCGGCCCCTTGGCCGGATAGAGAACTTTGTCGAGAAACTGATTTGAAAAGTAAAAGTAACCGATACAACCACCCACACCGATGATGATTGTCAGAAGTCCCTGAATTGCAGGATTCATAGTCCTCTCCCCCTAGGCTATGTTTTTATGGGGGATGACCCGACGGCAAGGCCGGATCATCCCAATTCTTGGCAAGCGAGGCTTGCTTACTTGATTGCGTCCCAGGAGTTCTGAACACCTGTGGCGACGTCCTCAGCGGATGCACCGCCTGCATAGTCAACCATGCCAGTCCAGAAAGAACCCGCACCAATCGCACCCGGCATCAGGTCGGAACCGTCAAAGCGGAAGGTTGTCGCGCCAAGCAGAATCTCGTTCAGACCGCGCGAGGTGTCATCAACGAATTTCGCAGGATCAACACCGGTGTGTGGTGTCAGGAAGCCGCCGTAAGACATCCAGACTTCATGCGCAGCGGGCTCACGCAGGAATTCGATCAGCTCTTGAACGCCGTCACCAGGGTTTGTGATCGCGAACAAGGTACCAGCGCCCAGAACCGGGGAACCAAGGTCTTTGGATTCGTAGGCTGGGAAGTAGAAGAAATCGACGTCTTCGCCAACGACTGTACCTTCAGGGAAGAAGGCAGGAATGAACGAAGCCTGACGGTGCATGTAGCACTGCGGCGGGCTTGAGAACATGCCTTTCGGGCTGTCGCGGAAGTCTGTCGTTGCAACTGCGCCTGCACCACCGGCGACATAGTCGTCGTTACGTGCGAATGCACCAAACTCTTCGATCGCGCCAACGATTTCGGGTGAATTGAACGGAAGTTCGTTTGTGACCCATGCGTCATAGATTTCTGGTGGCTGTGTGCGCAGCAGCATATCTTCGACCCAGTCAGTCGCTGGCCAACCTGTCGCCGCACCGGAACCCAGACCGATACACCAAGGTGTTTCGCCGTCTGCTACGATCTGATCTGACAGAGCTTTGAGTTCTTCCATCGTTCCCGGAATCTCGTAGCCTGCATCTTCAAAGTTCTCTGGGCTATACCAGACGAGCGACTTCAGATCGACGCGGAAGAACATGCCGTAAAGCTGGTCTTCGCCGTTTTCATCAGCATATGTCCCTAGATCAACCCAAGACTGACCAGCAGCATAGTTGTCACGGATCCACTCTGCAGAACCTTCCTGCAACGGTGTCAGGAAACCGCGCGATGCGAGGTCAGCCGCCAAACCGGGCTGTGGGAAAACAGAGATGTTCGCCGCAGAACCAGCTTCGGCATCGATGATGACCTGCTGCTCAAAGCTGTCGGAACCGACATAGCTGACTTCTGCGCCTGTCTGTTCTTCGAACAGATCGAAGATTTCGTTTACGATTTCTGCTTCAGGGCTAAGCCATGTGCCCGAAACAGTGATTTGCACTCCGTCCAGATGGCCGTCTGCGCTGGCGCCACCTGCAATCAGAGCAACCGTTGCCGCTGTGGCATACAGTTTCATTTTCATTGAATTTCCTCCCAATCGCACCGCTATAGTGCGTCGCTTCTTTTACACGTTTCCATGCGTTCAAGTCCAGAGTGCGCTACAGGAATCGTTTCCAAAGCGCTTTGGATTTGGGCATCATGTTTGAAGAAAGGCATTGTGTCAACAATTCAATGTTTGCGCTAATAATTGCTGTAATTGTCTGCTAATCCTGTTACTGAAACGATTACGGAAAGAACAACCGCCTAAAAATCACACACCTGCCTTTACACTTAAAGCGCTTTGAATACACTATTGCCGCCATGAACCTTAAAGAACTCTCACAGAATCTGGGCCTAAGCCAAACGACCGTGAGTCGTGCGCTGAACGGCTATCCCGAAGTAAGCGCCAGCACGCGTCAGCGGGTCAAAGAAGCAGCGCGCGCGAACAATTATAGCCCCAGCACCCGTGCGAAAGGCCTCGCTACCGGCAAGGCGCTCGCGATCGGGCATGTGATTCCACTCTCTAGTCGTCACGAAATGGTAAACCCGATTTTTGGCGACTTTATCGCGGGTGCAGGCGAAGCCTATCACAAAGAAGGCTATGAGATGATTCTGTCGATTGTCGCTGATGCTAACGAGGCAGAAGTATACAAAAGTCTGAATGCGCGGCGTGCGGTCGACGGCGTCATTGTGCATGGCCCGCGCATGGATGACTCGCGTATCGGGCTTTTGCACGATCTGGAGTTGCCATTCGCCGTGCATGGACGCGCATCCGGCTGTACCCTGCCCTATGCATGGCTCGATGTGAACAACCGCAGCGCGTTTCTGCGGGCCACCGATTTCTTGATGGATCTGGGGCACAAGCGGATCGCATTGATCAACGGTCTGGAATTTATGGATTTTGCGCACCGACGCCGGAATGGCTATTCCGAAGCGCTAGCAGCGCGCGACATTCCGGTCGATCCGGCACTGATGCGCTCTGGCGAAATGACCGAAATCTTCGGCTACCAGTCCACACGCGATATGCTGGACGGACCCGATGCGCCGACGGCAGTTTTGTGTTCTTCGCTGATCAGCGCGCTGGGCGTGCGACGTGCAATCGAAGAACGCGGGCTGGTGATGGGCAAGGATGTTTCGGTTGTGACCCACGATGACGTTTTGTCGTATCTTCAGAACGGCAATGATGTGCCGATTTTTACTGCAACGCGTTCGTCAGTGCGCGAAGCTGGCCGCTTGCTGGCGGAAATGCTGATTGCGACGATTGCCAACCCGACACTGCCTGTCCAGCATACGCTGCTAGAGGCCGAATTAATGGTGGGGTCGTCGACCGGCCCCGCCCCCCGAAAGGACTAACATGGACTTCAAACGCTCCGACTTTCCGCAAGACTTCGTCTTTGGGGCGGCGACAGCTGCCTATCAGATCGAAGGCCACAAATTCGGTGGCGCGGGTCCGACACATTGGGACACCTTTGCCGCCGGACCGGGCAACGTCGTGCGTGCCGAAAACGGTGATCTTGCTTGCGACCACTACCACCGCTTCGGCGAAGACCTTGATTTGTTGAAAGATGCCGGCATGGATGCCTACCGTTTTTCGACGTCCTGGGCGCGGGTAATGCCGGACGGGCGCACGCCCAATCCGGAGGGGCTTGATTATTATGACCGGCTGGTTGATGCGATGCTTGAACGCGGATTGCAGCCATTTCAGACCTTGTACCATTGGGAACTGCCATCGGCTTTGGCCGACAAAGGCGGGTGGCAGAACCGCGATACCTGCGCCCATTTTGCAGACTTCACCGATGTGATCACCGACCGGATCGGTGATCGGGTCAACGCGATCGCGACGGTAAACGAACCTTGGTGCATTGCGTTTCTGTCGCATTTCTTGGGCCATCATGCGCCCGGCCTGCGTGATATTCGGGCCGCATCACGGGCGATGCATCATATCAATCTGGCGCATGGCGTGGCGGTGACGCGGTTGCGCGCGAAGGGCATGCAAAATGTCGGCGTTGTACTGAATTTCGACCACACCGAACCCAAAGACGACAGCCCAGAGGCCGCGTCTGCCACCGCCACTTGGGATGCGATTATGAACCGCTGGTTAATCGAAGCGATCACCAAGGGCAGCTACCCAAAAGAGGCGCTTGATGGATTTGCGCCGCATATGCCCGAAAACTGGCAAGATGACATGGCAGAGATCAGCCAGCCCATCGATTTTCTGGGCGTCAATTACTACACCCGCCACAAGGTCACCACCGACCCGGATGCCGTCTGGCCCCATATCCAGTCCCAAGAAGGACCCGGAGAGAAAACCCAAATGGGTTGGGAGATTTATCCTGACGGGCTGCATGGTTTCCTGACGCGCCTGTCGCGCGACTATGTCGGGGACATGCCGATCTATGTAACGGAAAACGGCATGGCATGGGACGACCACATTGAAAACGGCGCCGTCTTTGATCCGGTGCGCATGAAGTTCGTATCGGACCACATCCTGGCCGCAAAACGGGCCATTTCTGACGGTGCCAATGTAAAGGGCTTCTTTTATTGGTCACTTCTGGACAATTACGAATGGGCATTCGGATACGAAAAGCGGTTCGGGATGATCCACGTCGATTTTGAAACCTTGAAGCGCACACCCAAAGCGTCTTATCACGCGCTTAAATCCGCAATCGCGCGCTGAGGCACAGTATGACACACCCAAAAAACACCTACGCTATGGTTGCCGATATCGGTGGAACGAACACGCGCGTCGCTTTGGCAAACGGCCGCAAGATCGTCGAGGGCACAATCCGCCGCTATCGTAACACCGCTTTTCCGGGGCTCGAGTCCGTGCTGAAGCGTTACATCGAAGACGAAGGCAACGTTGACCCCATCGCCGCTTGCGTTGCGGTTGCCGGCCCTGTGCGCGATGGCACTGCGACGATGACCAATCTTGACTGGACCATCGACAAAGAAACGCTTGCACGTGCAACCAAGGCCGAAACAGTCGCGATTTTGAATGACTTACAGGCACAAGGTCATGCGCTCGGGCATATTGATCCAGTGAATATCCGGACGATCATTCCTGGTCCGAAACCTGCGCCGAATGCCGCCCAACTGGTCGTTGGCGTCGGAACCGGTTTCAATGCGGCTCCTGTTTTTGATTTAGAGCAAGGGCGTATTGTGACACCGTCCGAAAGCGGTCATGCGAACCTTCCAATCCGGAACGAAATGGAACTGCGGCTTTGCCAATTCGTGTCGACGGCACACGGGTTTCCAGCAGTCGAAGACGTCCTGTCCGGTCGCGGATTGGAACGTGTCTATGCATTCTTGGGCAAAGAGGCCAATGACCCGCGCGAAGCTGCCGCCCAAGACATCATGGCGGCCTGCGCGGACGGCAGTGATCCGCGTGCTGTCAGTGCGGCGCAACTGTTCACCCGCATTCTGGGTACGGTCTGCGGCAACCTGTCGTTGATCCAGCTTCCCTTTGGCGGCGTCTATCTGGTTGGTGGTGTCGCCCGCGCATTTGCCCCTCATCTTGCCACTTTCGGGTTCGCCGATGCGTTCCGTGACAAGGGTCGATTTGCGGGTTTCATGGGGAATTTTGCCGTCCATGTGATCGAAGATGACTATGCCGCACTCACAGGGTCCGCGGCGCATCTTGTTTCGCTGGGCGCGAGCGGGTAGCCGCGTCAGGCTGCCGGAACCGCCGCCTCGATCTGGAGTTGGACAGTATTTGTCAGCGCAGTCAACGAGAACGGTTTCGGCAGAAATGCAGCGTCGGGAATCAACGCTTCGCCATCGTCAAACGCGTCTTCGGGGTAACCTGACATAAAAACAACTTTTGCCGTTGGCCGTTGTTTCAGTGCTTCACGCACCCAAGTTGGGCCATCAAGCCCGGGCATGATCACATCGGTGACAAACACATCAATTTTTAGATCGACATCGCGCAGCATTTCTAGCGCAGCTTCGGCGCAATCCGCTTCAAGAACTGTCAGACCTTTCAGGCGCAAGGCGCGTGATGCGAATGCCCGCACCGGCGCCTCGTCTTCGACAAGCAGCACGACGCCCTCCACTTGCGCGCCAGAAGGCGCAACTGCAGGCACAGTGACCTTGGGCAAGGCCGCGCTTTCGCCGTCATAACGCGGGAAGAAAAGTGAAAAGGTGGTCCCTTCGCCCACTTCGCTTTCTGCAAAAATGTAGCCCCCCGTCTGCTTGACGATCCCGTAGGCGGTCGAAAGGCCCAGCCCTGTTCCTTCGCCAACACGTTTGGTCGTGTAGAAAGGCTCGAAAATCTTGGGCAGTTTTTCAGGTGCTATGCCCTGCCCTTTGTCTATCACACTTACAACGACATAGTCGCCAGCAGGAACAACTGCCCTGTCGCGGCGCATTTGGGTGGCAAGAGACACATTCTGGGTCGCAACGCGAATATCACCTGACCCGTCGATTGCATCCCGCGCATTGACAATCAGGTTCATAAGCACCTGTTCCAACTGGCGCTTATCAGCCCTGATCTTTGACAGCCCCGGATCATGTTCGAGCAAAAGAGTGATTTTCTCGCCAACAAGCCGGTTCAGCAAATGGGTCAAATCGGAAAGCGTATCCCGAAGATCAATAGTCTCCAATTGCAGGTTCTGTTTGCGCGAAAAGGCTAACAGCTGCCCGACAAGACTGGCCGCGCGATTGGCGTTCTGGTGGATTTGTATCAAATCACCATAGTCCTGATCCCCTTCGTCATGGCGCAATAGCAGAAAATCGCAATGGCCTGAAATGGCGGTCAAAAGGTTGTTGAAATCATGTGCAACACCACCTGCAAGCTGGCCTATCGCCTGCATTTTCTGGCTTTGGACAAACTGCGCCTCCAGGGTTTTGAGCTCTGTCACGTCATTGAGCACTGCAATCAAATGCATATCTCTGCCAGTTCCTGTCCTGCTCAGCGTGACTTGAACAAAGGTGTCCTGACTTTGGCCCTTGCCACGCAGGAAACCCGAGACGTTGCCACCATGGCCGGTTATCGCCTCGGCCAACCAGTCATTGATCGGCCGTCCCGGACCATCCAACACGTCAGACAGTTTGCGGCCATCTGTGGTAGCGGCCCCCAGCAACTGGCGCGCTTCCCGATTAGACCCCAAAAGGCGGCCATCTGTCGCGATATCCAACAATGGCACTGGCAAGTCTTCAATCGCGTCCCATCCCGCATCAATCTGCGGCGCGCTATGCATGAACTCTGCGCCCGGCAGGAGGACCAGGGTAGCGCAATAAGCAATCAGTGCACTGCCGACAAGGAAGTAGACAAATTGCTGGCCGAGGTACTTGCCCATATTGGGCAGACCATTGGGAAACATGACAAGCATTCCGACCGGTCCC
>CBDTYC010000082.1:0-9726 GCA_965364495.1 uncultured Yoonia sp.
CCTGTGCCGTGCAGACGTTCGAGGTCGCCTTTTCGCGGCGGATATGCTGCTCGCGGGTTTGCAGCGACAGACGATAGGCGCGGTTGCCGTGACTGTCGATGGACACACCGACAATCCGGCCCGGCATCGACCGGGCATAGCTTTGTTTTGTGGCCATATAGGCGGCATGCGGACCGCCATAGCCGACAGGCACACCAAACCGTTGCGTGCTGCCGACAGCAATATCGGCGCCCATCGCGCCGGGTTCCTTGAGCAACGTAAGCGACAGGGGATCGGCGGCGATAATACCGATGGCTTTGGAGTCATGCAGCTTGGCAATCTCCGGGGTGAAGTCGCGCAGGTGCCCGAAAGTCCCCGGAAACTGGAAGATCGCGCCGAAAACGGCTGTGGCGTCCAGATCATCCGGCTTGCCGACCGTGATCTCGATGCCCAACGGCGCGGCGCGTGTTTTCATCACCGCGATGTTTTGTGGATGGCAGTTCTCGTCGATGAAAAAACCGTTGACCTTCGTTTTGGCGACCCGCTGGGCCATGGTCATTGCTTCTGCACAGGCCGTCGCTTCATCCAGCAAAGAGGCGTTGGCGATTTCCAGACCCGTCAGGTCAGAAACCATGGTTTGGAAATTCAGCAGCGCCTCAAGCCGACCTTGTGAAATCTCGGGTTGGTAGGGGGTATAGGCAGTGTACCAAGCCGGGTTTTCAAAGATGTTCCGCTGGATCGCGGGCGGCGTGACCGTGCCGTGATAGCCCTGCCCGATAAGCGATGTCAGAACCTTGTTCTTTGAAGCAACGACCTTCATGTGGTGAAGCAACTCGCGTTCCGACATCGGCTTTCCGAAATCAAGCGGTTTGACCTGACGGATATTGGCAGGAAGTGTATCTGCGATAAGCGCGTCCAGATCTTTCGCCCCCACAACTTTCAACATCTCCGCCATTTCGGCGGGCGATGGACCGATGTGACGCCGATTGGCGAAGTCATAGGGCAGATAGTCGGTGGGCGTGAAGGTCATGGTTTGCTCCGGGGTTCAGTCGATGAAGGCGTTGTAGGCGGCTTCGTCCATATAGCCGTCCATCTGGGACGGGTCAGAGGGCTTGATCTTGAAAAACCAGCCAGCCCCGATCGCGTCCTCATTTGCCAGTGCCGGATTGTCGGCAAGCGCCGTGTTCACTTCAACGATTTCGCCGTCAATCGGGGACAGGATATCAGAGGCGGCTTTGACGCTTTCGATGACAACGACGTCGGCGTCCTTTGTCACCTTCGTGCCGACTTCGGGAAGTTCGACAAAAACAATGTCACCCAACTGGGTTGTCGCGTGCTCGGTTATGCCCACCACGACTAGATCGTTTTCAGGGCGCAGCCATTCATGTTCTTCAGTGAATTTCATCGTGTTCTCCGTGTTTTTAACGTTTGAATTGAGCGGGAGTGAAAGGAAGCGAAACAACAGTCAGCGGCAGGCGCTTGCCCCGAAGTTCGCCGAAAACCGTCGTGCCGGGCGACGCGAGTGGTCGCGGCACGTAACCCATTGCGATCGGACCTTTGACCGTGGGTCCAAAGCCGCCGGATGTGATCTTGCCGATAGGTACATCATCTTCAGCTTGGGCAAAAAGCAACACGCCCTCGCGCATCGGGGCGTTCCCCTCGGGACGCAGGCCAACCCGCTTGCGAGAGGCGCCATTGGCCAACTCGGCCAGTATAACCCCCGCACCGGGAAACCCGCCCGCGCGCGCGCCGGCAGTGCGCCGCACCTTCTGGATGGCCCAGTTTAACGCGGCTTGAACCGGCGTTGTGTCAGTGTCGATATCGTGCCCGTATAGACAAAGCCCGGCTTCGAGACGCAAACTATCGCGGGCACCAAGACCGATAGCTGCGACATCAGGGTGGGCAAGCAATTCTTTTGCCAGCGCTTCGGCCTGTGCGGCAGGTACAGATATCTCATAGCCGTACTCGCCGGTATAGCCGGACCGCGACACCCAGCATTCCGCCCCCGCCAAAGACAGCGTCGCGACATCCATCAACCGCATCGAAGCAGCCCTTGGATCCAGCGCAGACAGGACCGCTTCGGCAGCCGGTCCTTGCAGCGCAAGCAGCGCACGATCGGTAATTTCGGTGACGTCGACATCGCCTAAGTTAGCCTTCATATGGGCAATGTCATCGGCCTTGCAGCCTGCGTTCACGACCATAAAAACATGGTCTCCACGGTTTGCCAGCATCAAGTCGTCCAAAATGCCACCGGCGTCGTTGGTGAAAAAACCGTAGCGTTGGCGATCTTGATCAAGTCCAAGGATATCAACCGGTATCAACCTCTCCAGCGCGGTTGCCACCGTCCGGTAATCCGTGCCTTTGATGATCACTTGGCCCATGTGACTGACGTCAAAAAGCCCGGCTTTGGCGCGGGTATGCAGGTGTTCCTGCAAAACCCCCATCGGGTACTGAACGGGCATGGCGTAGCCTGCGAAAGGCACCATTTTGGCGCCGAGTGCGACATGAAAGTCATGCAGCGGCGTATGAAAAAGGTCAGACATCAAAAGGCCTCTATCTTTGACGGGCCGTTCGGAAAATGAAACATCCTGCGGCACCACTTGGACGCGAAAGCATCAGCTTTCGCGCGTGATGCCCCCTCTGTCCATGCGCCTGAGATTGCTATCCCTTCGGCGGGCACAAATTGACGTGCCTCTCTCCAGAGTATCGGTATCGGCGTCGGTCCGTTTGCCTGAGAGTTTCCGGGGCGGTTGCTCCTTCGGCACCAGTTGATCTGGTTCTCCCAACGTCGATTTGGGCGGATATTGTCGGGTTTGGGTCGCGCTGGCAAGAGGATTATCACTGCGCCGATGATTGAAAACGGCAGACCATCCCCTGCCCGCTGTTCGCAAAACCCGACCGGACGATCCATCAAAGAATATTGAACTGCTGGCGGATGGCCGCATCTTGGGCAGTTGTCAGATACTCCGGATGATGTTCCGCCAGAATACGCCGCGCACGTTCGCGGGCGATTGTCCTTGCGTCTTTTGCACCGTTTGCAGCCCATGTGCGGGGCTCGTTGCGATCGGCGATTGAGGGGTAGAAATAATCACGCTCCATCGCGGCGATCGTATGCTCGCCGCCGAGGAAATGACCCGGACCAAGAACAGCCTCGTTGATCGCGTCAAACCCGAGGTTTTCGTCGGTCACCTCGATTCCGCGCAACACGCGGTACGTATGCGAATGCATCTCGTCGTCCAGAATAAAGGCCTCAAAGCTGGCCCCCAGTAATGACGCGGTCATGCCCGAACTTTCATAGATCAGATTGCCGCCAGCCAAGGCGGCAGCAAGCGAACTGATCCCCTTTTCTGCGCCATATTGCGCGTCGATTGCTTTGGCGTCGGTCATCGAACAGGCCACGCCGGACGGCAGCCCCAACCAGTTCGACAGCTGCGCAGAGGCGGCATTGAGCACAGCACTTTCCCCGCTGCCGCCTGAAAACGAACCCGTCCGCAGGTCAACTACCAACGGCCAGTTTGAAAAGATCATCGGAAATCCGGGTTTGATCGCATGGACCATGACCAGACTAGCAAGTGTTTCGGCCAAAGACTGCGCCAGAAAACCGGCCATCGTTGCTGGCGCTGTCGCACCGGCTTGCGCGGCGGTGATGCAGGACATGGGAATGTTATGTTTGATGCATTCATAGACCACGTCCACGGCGTCTTCGCCGTAGCGCATCGGGGAAATAACGGGGCTGATATGCGCCTTCATAAAGGGACGGCGCGAAAACGCCCCCTCTCCGCCTGCCGCGATATCAAGCATCTGGACGATGGGGTCGACGTGTTCCGCCAATGTGAACGACGTCGCTGTCGGCTTGGTTGTGTTGCGCAACAACGCATAGGCCGTGTTGACGTCCAGATCGAAATTGTCAGGGACATCGGTCGCAACGCAACAGCGGGTATACCAACTTACATTCGCCAGCGTATCCTGCAACCGCGTGAAATTATGCAAATCGGCCAGCGTCGATGGACGATAGGTGCCGTCATCCAGATCCAGCGTCTGGACCGCTGCGCCGCCGGTGCCGAAATAGACCTTGCTGCCGCCCACTTCGATTGACCGGTTGTCGTCACGACCATGAAGCGTGAACATCTTGGCCGCCTGCGCAATCGCGTCTTCGACCAGTGACGCGGGAAAGGTCACGCGCCCTTTGCCATTATCCTGCGCACCCGCAGCAAGCAGGTCACGGCGCAGCCTTTCGGGCACATCCCCCATCCCCAGATCGGACAAAAGCCGCAGTGTCGTCTGGAAAATCCGGCTCAGGTCGCGTTCGGTCAGCGGCTTGTAGGCCCCCCCCTCTTGCCCCGGCGGACAAGGATCAATCGTCGGCTTGGCTGCGCGTTTGACAAGACGTTGCGCGCGACCGCCGCTGCGTCTGGTGGCTTTTCCGGCGTCTACGGTCATGTTTGGCAACCTCGGGTACGCGTCATTGCTTTCGTCAAAATTGGTAGAGCAAAGCGCGCGTTTGGCAACATGTATCACCCCGCCGACGGTCACAGCGTCAAAAAAGCCCCCCAAATGCTTTCGCTCTTGGGGGGCGCTACTCGTTAACAAAACCACTGCGATCGGGCGCGCGGGCCAGTCGTCAGGTCGGGTTACATGCCGGACGACGACACGGCAAAACTGCTGATTGCGGCTGTGCCAAGGTCGGCCAACAGCGTCGCATCCCCGGTGCCAAGATTGATCGCATACAGACCGGCGGTCATTTCACCATCAATCTGCAGGACCGCATAAGCCGCATCAGTCCCCTGTTCGGCAGAGACAATGTCAAAGCCGCCGACCGGCAGAATATCCACGGGGGCGCCGTCGATTTTGACAAGCCCGACCGTTTCCAGCGTTCCGGCATTATTGGCAAGGCTGACCAAAGCATTTGCCCGTGCATCCAGCGCATACTGGAATGTGCCTTCTGCTTTCATGCCGTCGATCGCGTTGGTGTAGGCATTGGCAAAGATCAGCGGCTCTGCACCTTCGGAAACGTCACCTTCGGCATAGAACATATCGGTAAAGCGGCGGACGGAATTTGCCCGCTCGTCACCAAAGTCCGACGGGAAGTAGACAAGGTTGTCACCCGAAGATGAAACCGCACGCGCCGCGTCAATGGCATTGTTGAAGTCAAAAGCCACAACCGCGCCCTCTGCAATCATGGCGTCAGCCATGAACGTGGCGCCGGTGTTGGTGGTCATGCCTGTCATCGGATTGATCGCCACGATCCCGCCGTCGGTATAGCCGACCAATTCGCTGGTCACGGGACGCCACGCGATGGAGCGGACCGGCGTCGAAAGTGTGACAGTCACGGCATCATCGGGGGCCGCGATGCTTTGCATGACAGTCAGGTTTGCACCGTCAGTCGACAGGGCATAGCCCGCCGTGTTCGCGTGACCATCGGCAAAAGATGGCGCAGCAAGAATGGCGAGGATCGAAGTAAGGGTGATTGTACGAAACATGGTTTTTCCTTTTTTTGAATAGGTTGTGTTGGTCCGGAGGGGCAGGCCGTCATGTCTTGAACACAAGGCTGGCACCGTTCAGGCAGTGGCGTTTGCCGGTCGGTTCGGGGCCGTCATCAAAGATGTGGCCCAGATGTGAACCGCAACGGCGGCAGTGCACCTCTGTGCGGGTTGCAAACAGGGTATTGTCCGGCTGCGTGCCCACTGCATCCGGGATTGCGTCCCAAAAACTTGGCCAGCCCGTCCCGCTGTCGTATTTCTGCGCCGACGCATAAAGCGCAAGATCGCAACCTTTGCAGTGAAAGATACCGGCGCGATCTTCGGTATTCAGGGGACTGGTGAACGCCCTTTCGGTCTTTTCTTCGCGCATAACGGCGTATTCCAGATCGGTCAGCATGGCGCGCCATTCAGCCTCTGTGCGCGAAATCTCGAACGTGCCGGTCGCCGCAAAGGCGCGGGTACTGGCAAGGGCAATCAGGCTTGTTACGAAAGTTCGGCGGTGCATATTCTGTCCTCCGGTTGTGGTCGTTGGCCCTCTCTGCCAAGGCAGAGAGGGTGGGTTTGTCGGTTTGGTCGGGGGGTTATTTTGGAACCAGAACTGCGTTGATCACGTGGATCACGCCGTTTGACTGATTGACGTCGGCAACGGTCACAAGCGACGCATTCCCGCTTTCGTCGTAGATGTAGACATTTTCACCGCGCACCTGCGCCGACAGCGCGTCACCGGACACAGCATTGAAGTGGTAAAAGCCGTCAGCGCTGGATTGTGCCGCTGAAATGATGTCTGCCGCAGACCAGTCACCCGCGACAACGTGGGCTGTCAGCACCTTTTGCAGCATGGCCTTGTTTTCAGGCATCAGCAGCGTTTCGACAGTTCCGGCAGGCAAGGCCGCGAATGCATCGTTGACCGGTGCGAACACCGTGAACGGACCCGGGCCCTGCAATGTCTCTACCAGATCGGCAGCCTGCACAGCGGCAACAAGCGTGGTGTGGATCGGCGAGTTCACGGCGTTTTCGATGATGTTCCGCTCTACCAGCATCTCTGCACCGCCGACCATCGGGTTCGTGGCGTGGCTTTCCGCAAAGGCGGATGTGGATGTGGCTGCAATGATCAGCGTCATAGCACCGAGAGTTTTCTTGATCGAAGTCATAGTGTCGTTCCTTGTAAAATGCGCACTGTTGTGCGGCGATACAAAGAACCACGCAGCGGCCTGTGAAAAAGTTTCACAAATCGCAAAATTAATTTTTCTAGATCGAAATAACGGCTCCGGCGGCCAGCACATCACCTGTCGGCGCGCCTGTGGTCGAACCACCGACCGGTTCGTCACTGATCGCCAGCGTGCCGCCTTCGATCGCGCCGACCAAAGTCTCGGGCAGTGTGATATCCACCGCCGTCTGATCGGGAAGAACGCCAAGTGAAACAGGGGCCGTTGCGCCCGCTGCAATCAGCCACAATTCCAGTACGCGACCGGGACGGGCTGTTCCCGCCTGTCGGTCAATGCGCAGCACACCTGTTTCCGGCGCATAGCTGGCCAGCACAACAAGCGATTGATCTTCGGCAGCAATTTCAGCAGCAAGGCTTGGCGTGAAGGTGCCGGGTGTTTCCATAGGTGGCAGGACAACCAGAACCGCAACAGCCAAGGCGATTGCCGCACCCGCACCGGCCAACATCCGCCAGATCGAGAACGTGGCGGCAGGCGCATGTGATTGGGCGAACAACAGGTTTTCAATGCGTGCTTTGACTTGCGCAGGCGGCGCGACCGGTACGAAATCATCGGCCAATTCAACGAAATGCGCGTCCCATTCTGCCAGCAACGCGCGCAATGCAGGTTCATTGCGCAACCGACCCTCGAACGCGCGCCGCGCCTCTGCATCCAGAAGATGCAGCGCGTATTCGCCAGCAAGGGCGACGTCATCGTTATGATCGTCGGCGGTCGTCATCGGGTCAGACAGTCTTTCAATTTGGCAAGGCTGCGGCGCAGCCAGGTTCGCATGGTGTTCAGCGGCACGCCGTACTGCGCCGCCAGTTCATTGTAGCTGTACCCTTCAAGATAGGCACCACGAACCGCCCCTGCGCGGTCCGGTTCAAGTTCGTCCAGACACCCGTCAATCTGCCCTTTCTCAGAAGCCGCCACAGCAGCCGCTTCGGGCGTTGGTCCACTGTCGGCAAGGTCGTAGACCTCCTCAATATCGACAGCACCACCTTTGCGGGTGCGCAACTTGTCGATAGCAAGGTTCCGCGTCAGCGTGATCAACCATGTCATCGGGCTGTAGCCATTTGCTGCATATGTGCCGGCCTTCTGCCAAATCCTGACAAAAGCGTCCTGCAATGCATCCTCTGCTTCAGCGCGATCATTTAAGATACGGAGGCAGACGCCAAAAAGTTTCGCCGAAGTCGCATCATAAAGCGAAGAAAACGCTGCGCGGTCGCCCAAACCCACAAGGGCAATCATCTTTTCAACGTCGTCTCGGGTTGTCATTTCTGCTCTTCTTGTGAAGCCGGTCCGCGTCGTGCGGGGCGATACCATTCGCATGGCGGGCTTTTTGGTCTGCGTTAATTCGGGACAGTTGCATGAAATTCCCCCGCACCAAAGCCCAATTCAACCAACCGCAGCAAACGCTACGTTAAACAGACGGGCGGGTCTAGGTTTTGTCCACGATCCGGTACACATCGCCGTTTGTTGCATCACGGATAATATCCACGCGCGTGCCGTCCCAATGATAATCAAGATGACGCCCCTGCACCGGCGTCCGCGCCAGATCGGGGTAGAAAAGCCCCACGCAGGCACCCTCGCCGCGCACGCTGGGGTAAATGATACCCTCTGACCCGGCTTCACGAAGGTCTGCCGCAAGGTTCTGCGCATGCCGGTAATCATCAGGGTCCAGCGCATCTGCATAAGCATCCCCTGCCCCGCACAGGTCATGCAGCGCGGCGTCGACATCCATCTGCAACTCGCGGAATTGCGAAACCCAACCCGGTTCTTGATCCGTGGCCGCCATAAAGGCCCCGTGGTGATGGGCGGTTTCATGAACTGCGGTTTCGAAATCATCCGCGATATAAAGAACGCCAAGGGCCCCGTCGGAAAACCGGCTTGGCCGGTCCGTGCTGGTATGTGTAAACGGCGCCATCAAATAGCTGGCCCCCTGCCCGCCAACCCTGCGCGCAACGGGAACAAGGTCGATATTGCCGATTGTCTCCATCAATCTTGGATTGGTTTTCTGCTCTGCCGAGATCAGCAGTGGCCAGTCTTCGGGTTCTGCGATGTCCTCGAACAGGTCGATTGGCGGAAAGACGCTGCGGATGATCCGGACAGCACCGTCCCATTTCACGTCACTGACCGGAATACTGGCCGTCTTGATCACCAAGCGCCGCGCTCCGCGTCGACATAGCGGCGCACACGCATCAGATCGGTCAATTCGCCCCCTCGCATGACATCCAGCGCCGAACGGCCATCAAATGCCGCGTTTGCGGCCTTGATCCATGCGTAGGTGCGGTTGGGATCAACAAAGATAATGCGCAGGGCTTTGTGGATGCCCAGAAGGTTTGACAACCTTGCCTTCAGATCGCGGTTCAAACGGCCCGGTTGGCCTGCTTTCCAACGGCGATAGGTGCGTACAGGTAGATCAAGCAGGATAGCCGCATCCTCGTCCGTGATCTGCCATTTGCCGAACAGGTTCACGACCGCGCGCAGCATTGCGCCGCCTTCTTCGTCAGTGATTTGGTCGGGTACGAAATCAGGTGCGCGTGTTGTGATCGGTTGAAGTGCCATCAAGTGTCCTTTTGGCATTATATATACTATTTAATGCCATTTGGCAATATGGCGCTTCGCCTGAAAATCACACCGCGCGTTTCTCGAAAACATACATCGGATACTGCAAAAGCCCCGCACGATGCAGATCACGCATTGCGGCGACGGGGGATCTTTCGGGATCGTCGCGCGACGACACGATATGATCCCAGGTTGGCATCACCTGCGCCGTCAAATCCACGACGCCCCGCAGCGCAAACCCCGCGTTCCGGCCCATCAGTGTTGTTGTATCAACGTCCAGAACCGGCTGCGGCCAAGGCGCATAACCGCGCCGAACGACATCCAACAAACGGACTTCGCGGTCGGTGCGGGGTGCGCCGAACACAATATCGCTGCACACTAACAGACCATTTGGACGCAGCAGGCGTGCAGCTTCCGATAGGAAAGCCTGACGGCTGGGAAAGTGGAACATCGCCTCGAGCGACAGAATCCGGTCCGTGCTGCGATCACCGATAGGC